>DASXLL010000251.1:0-15640 GCA_036496265.1 Pirellulaceae bacterium
AGTGGAGAACAGTGGCCGCAATCGACTCCCGACCCCTTCCGTTTTCCAGCCGGTGATGTCGGCTACCGAGAATACGACTTCCCTTGCCACGAATCGCGCCGCAACATTTCTTCATTCAAGGCGTTCAGCACGCCCGGCTTATCCAGGCACCACGTCGGGCCAATAAAAAAGTCCGGCGGAGCATCGCCGCTCACTCGCTCGACGACCATTTCCGGCGGCAGCAGTTCCAAAAAATCGATCAATGTGCGGACATACTCATCGCGGCCCATCAGAGTGACCTCGCCGCGATCAACCTGGTCGGCCAGCGGCGTGTCTTTCACCGCATAGAGGTTATGAATCTTGACCGCCTCCAGCCGCAGCCGAGCCACCTCTCGCGCCGTTGCTAGCATGTCCTCGTGCGTCTCGCCGGGCAGGCCCAAAATTACATGTCCACAAATCTCAAATCCCCGGCCGCGACTGCGCTCGATCGCATCGAGCGTGGCTTGATGCGTGTGGCCGCGATTCATCCATTTGAGCGACCGTTCATGGATTGTCTGCATCCCATACTCAACCGAAACATACGACCGAGCCGCCAGTTCCTGCAGCAACGTCAGTACATTATCCGGCACGCAATCGGGCCGCGTGCCGATTGCAAGGCCGACGACTTTCGGATGCGACAGGGCAGCTTCATACAGCGGTCGCAGTCGCTCGACTGGCGCGTAAGTATTCGTTGCCGGCTGAAAATACGCGATAAAATCATCAACCTCGTAGCGGTGCTTCAGCCGGCGGATGCCGTCGTCGAGTTGATCCAAGATATGTTGGGCATGCCGGCGCGGCGACTCGGTTAAGATTTTGTTACGGCGGCTAGGGCTGAAGCTGCGGTTGTCGCAAAACGTGCATCCGCCAGTGGCAACGGTCCCATCCACGTTTGGGCATGTGAATCCAGCATCAAGGCTGACTTTTTGCACGCGCCGGGCACCGAACTTGCGGCGGAGAAAATGCCGGTACGTGTGGTACCGCAGGGCCGCCTTTTGCCAGCTCAAAAATTCGTTACTACCACGAGGCGCCGCACCCCCACACAGCAATTCTTCAGACAATAATGCGGCATCCTCGGGCATCGTAGTCTTGGCCAATCCGGTGAAATGGTTGACGATTTTTTCGTCGCTGCTTAGAGTGGAAATCGGAACAGGAACTAGAGAGGGGCAGTAACGCGGCGTTATGCACGGCTCATTATGTTATTTTTTGATACGAGCATCGTGTAAGGGTATGCCGCGCTTGCGGCCCTCACAAGGGTCAGCCAAATGTACGGTGAGTTAGTCCCCATTGGGGGTGGCGATAACATTCCGCTGCTGCGCGCGAATCTGACTGTCGGCCGTCGCGAGACGAACGATGTCGTGTTGCGATTTTCGAATGTCTCGGGTCAGCATTGCCAGCTTTCGCTCGAAAACGGCTACTGGTTTGTGCAGGACAATAACAGCCAGAACGGCACGAAGGTCAACGGCCACCGGATCGTCCGCAAGCGGCTCGATCCAGGCGACATGCTGGCGGTGGCGAAACAGAAATACACGATCAGTTATTCGCCGGCTGACAATGGCGCCACTGGTCCGCCTCCGAGCGACGAAGAAGAGTTGCAATCCGTTCTCAGCAAGTCGCTGCTCGATCGGGCTGGTTTGCAAAAGCGGGTTGAGCCGGGCGGGGGTCCGAATCGCCGCTACAATCCGATGGCAGACGACGCCGGTCAACTCAAGCGACGCGAGTACGAGTAACTGGTGGGCACAGCCCACCCTACACAGCAAGCACTCGATTCGCCAGCGAGGTCGTCGCCTCGTCGTCATTATCCCACAGCGACGCCAGTGCCGTGCGAATTCGCCGACGCGCAGTTCGCAGATAATAGCGACCGGTTTCCAGATCGAGCCGCATTGCGCCATTGTGGTCATGAGCATTGCGGAGCATGTGATCTAAGCGGTTGATTACGCACGAGCTGACGTATAGCTCCGTGGCCGCATCGGCAACGCGAGCGAGTTGATACTGCCGATCGACGATGCCGAGTTGGTACTTCACCAGCAGCCGTTCGACATTCGAGCCGAGCAAATTCACTAAGCGGCCAAGTTCGGCTGCGTCGGGCTCTAGCTCATTGTTGCGAACGGTGACGGTGGGCGACACCAGCAGCGCGCCAAGCTTGCGGCCGGTGAACCGGCCGAGTCGTGACAGGTTTCCGAGAGGCGAATAGATCGCGTCGCGGATGCTTTGCAACTCCAGACCCACGTCGCGCATGCCGACGAGGGCCGTGAAGGCTCGCAGCACGTCGTTAGCTCCCTCACCAATGGTATTGATCCGCGCATCGCGCACCATTCGCTCGAATGGCTGATCAGTGAAGTACGCCAGGCCGCCGTGAAGCTGGAAGGTGTCGCCCAGGATTCTCCACAGCACTTCCGTGGAAAAGACCTTGAGCATGGCCGTTTCCAGCATGAAATCGCCTTCGCCGGAATCGATCAGCGCAGCCGTCTGATACGTGCAGGCCTCCATCGCAAACGCTCCGGCCTGCATGTAAGCCAGCTTTTCTTTCACCAGCTCAAAACTCGCCAGCGACTGACCGAATTGAACCCGCTTTTTGGCATGCTCAATAGCTCGGCTGACGCAAAACTTCGCAGCGCCCGTGCAACTCGCCCCAAATGTCGTGCGGCCGAAGTCGAGTACTGTTAAGGCTACGCGGAGCCCCTTGCCGATTTGACCCAGAATATTTTCTCGTGGCACGAACATGTCGTGGAACGCCAATCGGCTCGTGGCCGTCCCGCGGACACCCATTTTTTCCATCCGCTTTTCAACGACTTCGAAGCCGGGCATGTCGGGCGTGACGATGAAGGCCGTGATTTTGCTGCCCTTGCCGTCCGGTGTCGGCGTGCGGGCCATCACCGTCAGCACTTGCGAGAGGCCGCCGTTGGTGATCCATCGCTTTTGGCCGTTGATCACAAAGCCTTTGCCGTCCGCTGTCGGCGTGGCTGCGGATTGAACGTTCGCCGCGTCGCTGCCGGCCTCGGGTTCTGTTAACGCGAAGGCGCTGATCCATTCGCCGCTGGCGAGCTTGGGCAGATATTTTCGCTTCTGTTCCTCACTGCCAAATAGAACGAGTGCGCGCGGACCAATGGAGTGATGCGCATTCACAAATAGCGCCGTACTGCCGCAGTGGCCGCCGAGGACTTCGAGCAAGCGGCAATACGACGCTTGTGAGAGTGCCAGACCGCCACATTCGCGCGGCAAGCACGCGCCGAGAATTCCCAGCTTGCCGAGGCCGTCAATCACTCGCTGCGGGATCTCGGCTTGCCGGTCGATGGCAGCGGGATTGATTTCCGCCTGGCAGTAATCGCGCAGGCGTTTCGCGAGCTCGATTGTTGTGACATCCGCCGCCGCATCCGGGTACGGCAGCAGGCGATCGTTCAAATACTGGCCAAAGAACAAGCCCTTGACAAAGCCGACTTCCTTGAGCCGATCGCCCAGAATTTCTTCGGCCTCGGCAAGCTGCTTTTCACGATCTGGCGCCGCCATGTTTTCGCTCCTGGTGACATCTTATGCGCTGCGGCACTGGCGGGCTAAGCCCCTTGGGATGGTGAAATAACGGGGACTGATACTGTGCAGCAGCGTCAAACTAGGAAAACTCGGCAAAGGCCGACCGAACCTGCACAGTTTTGACCTTGCCGTGTATAATCGAACGCAGGACGTATAACACGTAGGCGGGACAAAAATTGCCCGGCCCAGATGGCACGGAAAGAGAATATCGACCGCCTCCTCCGCGATTGGACGTATGATCCGCAAGGCATCAGCGTCCGCAAGAAGAAGGGGGACGACGGGCGTGAAATTCTGCAGATGCGGCTGGATTTGGGCCTGTTGCAGCTTGAAATCAAAGGGCGGCCGGATGGGACGCGGCCGCAAGGGGCGGACACGTACTACGACTATTTGATCGGCCGGACGCTCACGGAAGGCGACGAGTTCGTCATGACCGAGGAGGAGTGTGAGGAAGCCGATCGCGAGTTCGTGCAGTACTACCATCGGCGAATTTGCTGGCTTGCGCTGCGCGAGTTTCCGCAGGCGGTGGCGGATGCGGATCATACGCTGAGCATGATGGATTTTTGCCGCGACCACTCGCCCGATGAGCAGTGGACACTATCTCACGAGCAATATCGTCCGTTCGTGTTGTTTCATCGGACACAGGCGGCGGCGCTGTCGGCTCTGGGTGATAAGGGCGCTGAGGCGGCGGTCGAGGAAATCACCAAAGGCCTCGATAAGATGAAGCAGGTGTTCCTCGATTATGAGGCCGAGGAGGAGTTCGACGAGGATGAGCTCGTCCAGCGGCTGGTTGAGTTGCGCGAATCGCTGCGGCAACATTTTCGCGTCGGGCGAACGCTGCAGGAGCAACTCGCGGATGCGATCGCGAACGAGAAATATGAGTTGGCGGCTGAGCTTCGCGATGAATTGAATCGGCGGGATTCAAGGGCGCGATAGCTTCTTGTAGGGCACGCCCTCCGTGGCGTGCCGCCGGCCGCATATCACGGAACGCCGCAGAGGGCGTTCCCTACAGCGCTCTAAACGTCGCAAACTTTCACGCCTTGGCGGAGGGCGGCGACGGGGTCTTTCCAGGTGGGGATGAATTCCTGGCCGACGAAGCCTTTGTAGCCGGTTTCGAGGATGGCTTTCATGATTCCGGGATAGTTGATCTCTTGGGTTTCATCGATTTCGTTGCGGCCGGGGTTGCCGGCGGTGTGGTAGTGGGCGATGTAGTCCTTGTATTTCTTGAGGCGGACGATGACATCGCCTTGCATGATCTGCACGTGGTAAATGTCGTAGAGAATTTTCAGGCGATCGGAGCCGACGCGGTTGCAGACATCGACGGCCCATTCGATCGAATCGCACTGATAACCGGGATGGCCTTTCATCTCGACATCGACGCGGGAGTTGAGCATTTCGAGGGCGAGGGTGATTTTCTTTTGCTCAGCGAGGGACAGGACGCGCTTGATTCCTTCCACAAAGTTCTTCTTGCCCGTTTCGTCGCCGTCGGCGTTGTTCGGCAGGTCGCCGCGCATGCCGGAGAACGTGATGACGGCCGGGCAGCCGAAGTCGGCGGAGGCGTTGATGCCCTTGGTGATGATATCGGTGCAAAAGTCCCAGTTGTCGCGGTTGTTCCAGCCGCGAAGAAAGCCGTGACTGCTGGCGATAGCGCAGGTGAGGCCGTATTTCTTGAGGATCGGCCAGTCAGCCGGCGGGCAGAGCTCGACGGATTTGAGGCCGAGCGCTGCAGCATTTTTGGCGAGTTCTTCCGTCGTCATGGGCTTAAAGCACCAGGAAACGACGGATTGGTTGATTTGACCTTTGGTGATTTTCCAATTCGGATCGACCGAGTCGGCCGCGTGAGCCAGCGCGGCGGTTCCACCAGCGGCGGCGACGGAGGCCATGAGTGTTCGGCGGGAGAGGCGGGATTGGGGCATGGGGATTCTCGCTTGCAAATACCAACCCGAAGCGTTAGCGAGGGACTGCGCCAATTTCGACAGCTCCCTCGCTTACGCTTCGGGTTAGTGTTGGTTTTTGGTCAACAGTCTTACGCGAATAGGGCTTTCAAACAGATTTGGGACCAGGTTTCGAATTGGGCGATGTCGAACAGCAAATCGTTAACCGGCCGGAAGCCGGCGTCGATGATTTCGGTTTCGCGGGGTTCGATGGCGGGTCGCTCGACGTCGAGCAAGTGGACGACGCCCAAGTGAACGCGGCCGACTTCGGTTTCGTCGTCGTTGATGAGGCCGACCATCCGACCGCGGTACGGAGTATCAATGATAACTTCTTCCTCCAATTCACGCCGCATTCCTTCTTCATAAGCGCTCGGCGCGGTTGATGATGAACTCGCGGCGTCATCGACGGAAATGTGGCCGCCGACGCCGATGCTGCGCTTGGCGTGCAGCCGGGCTTCGCCTTGGCCCTTGCCGCGAGTGTATTGGAAGATCAGCGTCTGCCCGGCTTTATCGCGGAAGCGGAAAATCACGTAGGGAATTAGCTGCTTGAAGCTGGGGTCTTGCTCCATCGCCGGGCGGGGGCGGTAGCTGGTGTGAGCCGGGTCGAGCAGGCCCTTCAAATAGCGGTCGGTATCGGCGCAATAGCCCTGGAAATGGCCGAGAGCGTGAAAAACCTCAGTCGGGACGACGAGGACGTGTTCGGTGGCGACTAGCGACATGGGAAATCCCTTTCTGGCGATGTGCTTTTAAGGCAGGCGTCACAAAAGTAGGTGCGGCCTGCCGGGCCGCACCTAGAATCGCGCAATGCTAAATGTCGCGGCAAGGTTCCGCCCGGCAGGCGGGACCTACATTTCAAATCTGGCAGTGTGGGGCAGTATAGCGGTCGCTAAGGGCCAGGAGTCAGGGGCCAGGAGTCAGGAGTCAGGAGTCAGGAGTCAGGAGTCAGGGGCCAGGAGTCAGGGGCCAGGAATCAGGAGTCAGGGGCCAGGAATCAGGAGTCAGGAGTCAGGAGTCAGGAACTCGTTGTTGGCTTGGTGAGCGCTAAAGTTGGAACTTTTTTCATTACGGCGGGCTTTAGTGAAAGTTGCAAGTGGTTGGTGGTTGCGAGTTTCGGATTTTGGGTTGAATTGCCAGGGCGCTCAACTTTAGCGCCGCTTTAGTGTGTCTTCGTCGTCGTAAGTCTAATGGTTTCGTTCTACGACACGAGCGAGCGGCTGGATTGGCAGCCGCGGCTGTTTGGTGGGGGCAACCAAATTGGGAAGGAACAGATGCGCAGAAGTGGCAGGCGGTTTGGAACATTTGTATATGTGCAAATGGCGGGCCAACGAAAGGAAGTTTGGCTGAGACGTTTACAGACGTTGACGCTGGCGAGTTGGCAGTCCTGCACCCTAGAATCAGCGCGGTTGAAGCGAGCAGCCTACTAATTGGCATTGTGATTCAGCAAACACCATATGACGTACAACAGGATTCACAACGATGGCAAAAAAGAAGACTGGAGCCGGCGCGACCAGCTCCGAACCGAAGTTCCCTTATACACCAGCTCCGAATTCTCTACGCCATTCCTGAAGCAAGTGCCCGATAAACCTAAACCGCCAAAGGTAACCTTCGAACTGTTGAAGGCTTGGGGGCTGACGAGTTCCAACGACAGGTACATCATCAGCATTTTGAAGAAGCTCGATTTTTTGGACCAATCTGGTACTCCAACGCAGAACTATGAAGCGCAAACCAACGGTGTGACCAGACGAGATGTTCATGGATGGCTGTGGCTACGCGAGCCGTGTTATGCGAGTACGCAAAACACAGCCACCCAGCCGGCATTGGACAATGCAGTAATTCGAAGCGGTGACGGCGATGCTATAATGAACCTACTACCATTTGGAACGCCAAGATATGATTCAGCTTACGACTGAGCAGTGGGCCAATCTTCAGCAGGGGACGGAAGGGCCGCCGCGCGTGAGCGATCCGACGCAGACGGCGACGTTTGTGCTGGTGCGGGCGGATGTTTATGAGCGGTTTAAGTCGCTGTTGAAGACGATCCGGTGACGGACAAAGAGCGGGCGTTTCAGTTGCAGCAGTTTGGGAAGCGAGCGGGTTGGGATGATCCGGCGATGGATGTGTACGATGACCTAGGGCGGTGAATTCGGCGGCTGACGCCGGCTCAGGAGGAACGCCACAGAGGGCGTTTCCTACAGCGCGACAATGTGTGCGCTTTGATCGAGACGGATTGTGAATGGCAATTTCGCTCCGTTGGGGCTTGGTATCGATTTTTGTGTTCGATTACCCATGCCTTCGCTCGCTCCGCTCGCTACGACCTGGGCTGACGAAGGTTGCCCCGTTGGGGCACAGGGAGCGGCTACGCCTCCACGCCAATTTCCGGGATCAAGAGAAAAGATGCGTCATGATGCCAATTCGCTAGTTCGTGACTGCTTTCGCGGGATGGCGGTCTGAAATATCCTGTTATTTGGCGACGATAATCTGCGACAGAAGCGTTCGACGCCATTGAGCAAGGGCTAAAGCCGCGCGGGGAAGCCGGCTGAAGCCGGCTAAAACATTTTTTACGCGAGGCGTTACCCCACGCTGAAGCGTGGGGCTAAAAGGAGCAAGCCGGCTGAAGCCGGCTCCTCGCATGAATCGTAAGAAGCACGGAGATCAGCCTCGGCATGGCAGGAATGCCGAAATTGAAGCGGGAAGCTTGCGCGAGCGGGCTAATGGCAGGCTGGAAGCTTACCCCACGTTGCGGCGGAAGATGATGGTGGCGGTGGGGTTGTTTGCGGTGTCGGTCGTGGTCGTGGCGGTTCTCTTCGCGGATTGGTATTACGGGCTGCCGGACGATGCGACGGCGGAGTTTGTGGGGCGGCAGTCGTGTGTGCAGTGTCATGAGGCGCAGCAGAGCGAGTGGACGGGGTCGCACCATGATTTGGCGATGGATGTGGCGAAGGAAATGACGGTATTGGGTGATTTCAAGGATGCGGAACTGACGCATCTTGGGGTTACGTCGCGGATGTTTCGGCGGGATGGCAAATATTTTGTGAACACAGAGGGGCCGGATGGGAAAAACGCGGATTTCGAAGTGAAGTATGTGTTTGGGGTCGATCCGCTGCAGCAGTATTTGGTGGAATTCGACCGGCCGGCGGATATGCCGGCGAATGAAGTGGCGCGGCTACAGGTGCTGCGAATCTCATGGGATACGCGGAACAAGCGGTGGTTTCATCTCGATCCGCCGGATGTGAAGGAGAAGTTGGAGCCGACGGACGAGCTGCATTGGACGGGGCTGGCCCAGCGGTGGAACCACATGTGCGCGGACTGCCACTCGACGAATCTGCAGAAGAATTTTGATGTGGCCAAGTTGCAGTATCACACGACGTGGTCGGAGATCGATGTGAGCTGCGAGGCTTGCCATGGGCCAGGCAGCTTGCATGTGGAGCTGGCGAACTCGAAGTCGCTGTTTTGGGACCGCAAGCGGGGCTATGCGCTGGCGGGGCTGAAGGTGGCGAGCAATGTGCCGCAAGTTCAGGCGTGTGCTCCGTGTCATTCGCGGCGGCGCGTGCTCGCGCCGGGCTATACGGCGGGATGCAACTATTACGATTACTTTGCGAATGAAGCCCTGACGCCGGCCGCCTATTATGCCGACGGGCAGATTATGGACGAGGTGTATGAATACACGTCCTTTCTCGAAAGCAAAATGTTCCATAAGAACATTCGCTGCAGCGATTGCCACGATCCGCACAGCGCGAAGCTGAAGCACACGGGGAATCAGGTCTGCACGTCGTGTCATCAGCATCCGGCGGGAAAATACGACGGGCAAAATCATCATCGGCATCCGATGAGCTCGACAGGCGCGCAGTGCGTCGAATGCCACATGCCGCAAACGACGTATATGGAAGTCGATCCGCGGCGCGACCATAGCCTGCGAGTGCCGCGGCCGGATTTGAGCGTGAAGCTGGGGACGCCGAATGCGTGTACGCGGTGTCATTTGAGGGATGAGGTATTGCCGGGGGGGGCGAATGCAGGGGGCTCGGGGCTCGGGGCTCGGGGTTCGGGAGGGGAAGGGCTTGCAGAATTAGTCGCACGGAAGGATTTGAAGGAGTATGCGGATTGGTTGGCGGCGGGGAGGAGGGGGGATGAGGGGGTGAAGACGCGGTTGGCGGAGGTAGACGCGTGGGCGGATGCGACGCTGGATGTGTGGTATGGCAAGACGCGGAAGAAGGAGCCGCATTTTGCGGAGGCGCTGGCGGCGGCGCGTGCGATGACGCCGGATGCGCCGGCGAAGCTGCAGGAATTGCTCAATAATCGCAGTCAGCCGGCGGTGGCGCGGGCGAGCGCGGCGTTGGAATTGGCGGCTTATGCAGAGCCGGGGACGGAAGTGGTTAAGGCGCTGTACAAAGCACTGGGGGACCGCGATCCGCAGGTGCGATCGGCGGCGGTGCTGAGCTTGCAATCGGCCGGCGGCGCTGAGGATGAAAATACGCGAGTTTCGGCGCTGGCAACCCTGCTGAATGACAAAACTCGACTGCTGCGAACTGAAGCGGCGAGGGGGCTCGCCATGCAGGGCTTCCAAGTGCTTCGAGGAGAGGAGCGCGAGGCATTTAAAAAGGCGCTCGATGAGTGTTTTGCGGGGGCGGAGGTCGATAACGACCGTGCTGCGGGGCACATGAGCATCGCGCTATTGAACGAAGGGCTGGGAGATCTCGATGAAGCCGAAGCGGAGTATGAAACGGCGCTCAAAGTTGAGCCGAACAGCATCGGCCCGCGGACGAATTTGGCGGCGATGTATGACCGGCAGTTGCAGGAGACGGAGCAGCGAGTGCGGCAGCTCGTGCAGCAAGGCAATCGGGCGGCTGCTGAGCGCGAGATTGAGGCTGTCAGAAAGTTGCCGGAGCGAGTATATCGACTGCGGGAAGAAGAACTGGGGCTGTTAGAACGTGATGTGGTTCTTGCGCCGGATAATGCGCCGATTCAGGGGCGGATTGGGCTGGCGCGGTACTTGGCGGGTTGGACGAAAGAGGCGGATGCGGCTTTGCTGACCGCGGCATTGCTGGAGCCGCGAAATCCGGAGCAGTTGTTTCGGCTGGCGATTTATTATCGCGATACGAATCGGATTCCGGACGCTATTCAACTGGTGGATCGATTGCTGAAGCTGCGGCCGAGTAGCCGGGCGTTTCAGAACTTTGCGGAGGAGCTGAAGCAGCAGGGGGGGAACGCAGTTCCTGACGCACCGAACAAGACCAATTAGCCGGGAGCAAACCTGCTCCCGGTGCGCGACGAAAAGACGTCGAGAGCAGTTCTCCGGGACCAAGTTTGGTCCCGGCTGATGAAGTAATTTCAGTTGCCGATGGCGCCGGTGGTGGTGACTTCGGGTTTGGCTATCGGTGCTTTTTGGGCCGCCAGGGCGCGAGCGATCAGCGATTTGACTTGTGCCGCGCTAGTTTCGCCGGTGATTTGGTCGCGGTGCCATTTTCCGTCGGGCGTTTTCGCAAAAACGATTAGTTGAGGAATCGCACTGCCGCGCATGAGTTGGCTGGCAACGTCGCGGTCGCTATCGGCATCGACCGTAGCGTAGGTGACATCCCGCATGCCGCCATCGCGCTGCAAGGTCGGCAGGACGGTTTGCTTCATCGTTTGACAGCCGGGACACCAGGTGGCGCCGACGAGGACGAGCAACGGGCGCTGCTGAGCTTGGGCGTCTTTCAGGGCGGCTTGATAGGAAATTGGATTTGCCGCGAGGATCGCCTGCTGGAGAATGAGGAGCATGGCCAAGCCTGCGAGGACGATTCGTGTAATCATTGGAGCTGACTTGTGGAATTCGCGGAACGCCACGGAGGGCGTTCCCTACAGAGGCGATGAAATCTGTTAAGGCGGAGAGTATAGGAAATTTATTCGGGCTTGTCAGTCGGGTGTGTCAAAATGGGAAATATGCGGCGAGTTCTCTTCGCGTGCGTGTCGATTCGGCGACAGAAGTGCTTTCCGTGGCAGAGTTTATCGCCGAAAAAACAAGACTTCCCGCGCCGACCCCGCTATAATCGGCGCGGCGGTTATTGCGATGTTAGCGGCAACGGAGACGACGGCTGATTCATGAAACTGCGAGTAGGAATTGTCGGGCTTGGGGAAGCTTGGGAGACGCGACATCGACCCGCATTGCGGGCCCTTTCGGACCGGTTCGAGGTGCGGGCGGTCTGCTGCGAGGTCGCGCATCTGGCCCAGCAGGCGGCGCGGGATTTTTCGGCCCAGGAAGTGGACGGGTTTCGGGCGCTAGCCGCACGGGACGATGTCGATGTTGTGCTGATTTTAGCGCCGGAGTGGTATGGGCCGCTGCCCGTGTTTGCGGCATGCGATTATGGCAAGAGCGTGTATTGTGGGGCGGCGCTCGATATCGACGATCCCGCGCAGGCCAAGCATTTGCGCGAGCGAGTCGAGCAGGCGGGGATCGCGTTCATGGCCGAATTTCCGCGGCGATTGGCATCGGCGACGCTGAGGTTGAAGGAGCTAATCGCTACGCAACTGGGACAACCGAAATTGATCTTTTGTCATCGGCGATCGCCGATCGACCCGAATTTGCCTACGTCGCGGCGCGGACGCAATTGCCCGACGATGCTGCGGGAGATGATCGAGCAGGTCGATTGGTGCCGATATGTGGCTGGGAAAGAACCGATGTCGGTTGTGGGCATCGAACACGGGACGCTGGATACGTCGGATGGCGACGATTATCGAATGATGAGCCTCGATTTTTCGCCGGTTGGCAAGCTCGGCGAGGGGCCGATCGCGCAGATTAGTTGCGGGCGGTATATGCCGAAGCTGTGGCCGGAGGCGGTGGCGTTTCGGCCGCCGGCGGCGCTGCAGGTGTGCTGCGAAAAGGGAATCGCGTTTATCGATTTGCCGTCAACACTGATTTGGTTCGATGGGGCCGGACGGCACATGGAGTCGCTCGAAGACGAGCGGCCCGTGGGGGAGCGGCTGATGATGCACTTTTATCGGGCGGTGACCAGTTTCATTCGCAAGACGGACGATGCGGAGGATGCGTATCGAGCGCTGTCGGTTGTGGTGGCGGCGCGGGAGAGTTTTGATTCGGGGAAGAGGGTGTATCTGCCCAATGGGCACGCACGAGGATAAATGACCAAATCACAAGCACCAAATCACAAACAAGCACGAATGACGAAGCACGAATGACCAATGCCAGCAATTAATGAAGTTTGCTCATTCCTTTTATTTTGTGCTTCGAATTTGTTTGTGATTTGATGCTTGTTGCTTGGTGCTTCACTACTCGAACCGGATCGAGTTAAGCAAATAATTCCTTGATGACTTTGCCGCTGTTGGCGATCTTCATGGGGCGGCCGTTATTGCTGGTGAAGGTGGTTTCGAGCGAGATGCCGAGGGTTTTGCATATGGTGGCCATGACGTCTTGCGACGTATAGGGATCTGTCTCGACGGCGGTGCCGTCTGCGTTCGTTTTGCCGACGGTGACGCCCCCTTTGAGGCCGCCGCCACCGACGACGACGCTCCAGGCACGGGCCCAGTGGTCGCGGCCGCCGCGGTCGTTGATGCGGGGAGTCCGGCTGAAGTCGCCCATCCAGATAATGGCGGTGTCTTGCAGCAACCCGCGCTGGGAAAGGTCTTCGACGAGAGCACTCATCGCTTTATCCAGCACGGGGAGCTTTTGGTCTTTGAGAGTCGTGAAAATGTTGTTGTGGTTGTCCCAGCCGCCAATGTTGACTTCGACGAAGGGGACGCCCGCTTCGACCAGGCGGCGGGCCATCAGGCAGCCTTTGCCGAACGGATCGTTGCCGTAGCGATCCTGAACTTCCTTGGGTTCTTTCGCGACTTTGAAGGCGTCCATCTGCTTGCTGGTCATGATGTTGACCGTTTTGGCGAGGATCTTCATGTGGTCGTTGGCCGCGGGGCCGCGATTTTGGCTGACGAAGTTCTTCTCAAGGACGTCGAGGGCTCGCATGCGGTCGGCGAGGCGGTCGATTTCGGCCGGATTGATGTCGAGATTGCGAATCTGACCCGTCGAGGTGACGTTGAAGGGCGACCAGGACATGCCGAGGAAGCCGGGGCCTTCGGTGGCGCCGCCAACACAGACGAATGGCGGTATATCCAGGTTTTGGCGTTGATCAAGCAGTTCGTGCGAGAGGACCGCGCCGTAGCTGGGGTACTGGACGTTGGGATTGGGCACATAGCCGGTGCGCATGTAGTACTTGCCGCGGGTGTGGTCGGCCTCGCGGGTGCTCATGGAACGGATGATCGAGAGCTTGTCCATGACCTTGGCAGTCATGGGCATGTGCTCGCAAATTTGCATGCTGCCGGCGGTGCTGATCGGCTTGAATTGGCCACCGGTGGGAGCGCCGGGCTTGAGATCCCAGATGTCGATCGTCGAAGGGCCGCCGTCCATCCAGAGCATGATGGCGGACTTCTTGTTCTTTTTGATTTCGGCGGCATGAGTCCGCATGCTGTGGACGAGCGAGAGCGCCGGAAGCGCGGCGACGGAAGCGCCGGCGAGATGGCTCATGAAGTGGCGGCGGGACATGCCGTGGGGGATGGTGATATTCATAGCGGTGGGAAAAGTGAGTGGTGAGTATGTGAGTGGTTTGTGGTGGAGAGTTACCGGGAGGCTTACGCCTCCCGCTCGCCGATTTCTAGTGTTGCAAAATGAATTCGTTGCTGTTGAGGACGGCCCAGAAGATGTCTTGGAGGGCGTTGGCGACGAAATGAATGGGTGGTTGGGTGGTTTTGCCTTTGCCTTTGGTGTACGCCCGCTCCACCTCCCGCATCAGGAGCTGGTTCGTGACGGTCAGCTCGTTTTGGGTTGGCCGGCGGGCGATAGCGGCTTCGAAGAGATATTGAACTTTTTCGGCCGGCTTCATGTTGCCGGCGGCGAGCTTGTAGATGTAGCCGCCTTCCTTCGACTCGATGGCCTTCTTCATCAGCTCGCCGTTCATGAGCATGAGGGCCTGCGGAATTGTGCCATTGAAAGTCGTGGTTTCTTCGCCTTCGTCGTTACCGAAGGCGACAACGAATTGCTTCATCCAATCGGCCCGCAGCCGCTCTTGATCCGCGGCCGGCAGCGCGAGCTCGTCGCCGCGAGTGGCAACCAACAGTGATTGGTAAAGCTCTTCGGCTTCCATTTGCCGGAGGTAGAAGTGCGAGAATTTTGGGGATTCGCCAAGCAGCGGGTCGTCGCTTTTGTTCGAGCTGGTGATCTTGCTGGAGAGCGAATAGGGCTCGCTGAGAACGATCCAGCGGATTAGATCCTTCATGTTGTAGCTGTTCTTGCGGACTTCTTCGCCGAGGTATTCGAGCAGGGCCGGATGCGAGGGAACATTGTGCGGGCCGAGGTCATCGACCGGCTTCGTGAAGGCATAGCCCAGGAAGTGCTTCCACATGCGGTTGGCGATCGTCTTGTCCAGAAAGGGCGATTGCAGCATGAGCTTGCCGAGCTCTTTGCGGCGGTCGCAATCGGACAGATGGCCATTGCGACTGATCTCGGTGCCATCGACGAAGACGGGGAAGGCCGATTGGAGCAGGCCGTTGCGCAGCTCGTAGTAAATGATGGCCTCTTTGGCAGAGGCGTTGGACGTGGCGCCTTCGCCGCGGAAATCCTGGTTGAAGAGCTTGGCGTTCTCGAGATCGCGCTGCGGCCGGCGGGGATTGACATTCGTTTGCCGGAAGAAGGCGTTCATCTCCCAGAATTTTTGCTGCTTCCATTCATTGAACGGGTGATTGTGGCACTGCGTGCATTGCACTTGCAGTCCAAGGAAGATTTTGGAAGTCATTGCCGTGGCTTGGACACCGTTATCTTCGAGCTTGCCGACAAGAAAGTTGGTGGCGCCGTTGAAATCCTTGTTAGCCTTTTCCGAATCGCCGGGCGAGGTGCTGCCGGTGGCGGTGACCAGCTCATAGACCATCGTGTTGTACGGCTTTTCGCGGGCGAACGAGTCGCGAAGATATTTGAGCATGCCTTCGCGGCTGATGAGCGTGCGGCGTTCCAGGCCGCCGTTGCGACCGATTAAGACGTTGGCCCAAACCGTGCTCCAATTGCGGGCGTAGTCTTCGGTGTAGTCGGAGTCGTTAAGAATCTTGCTGACGAGCTTGGCTTTTTTGTCGTTCTCTTTGCTTTGCAGGAATTCGCGGAGCTCTGTGACGGTGGGAATGCGGCCGAGCACGTCGAGATA
>DASXLL010000252.1:0-2649 GCA_036496265.1 Pirellulaceae bacterium
CTCATCGCTCAGCCCACGACGCCGCGCGGCAAAAAGATCAGCAAATAAATAGCGAGGTAACCGAGCACCAAGAGTGCAACCGCGCCGCCGGCGAGTACGCCCGCGCCGAGCGGCACGACACGCATGACTTCGGCCAGCGCCGCCTCATCAACCTCATCGACGGCTTCCAGCGAAGTATCTACGGCGGAGGTTTCTGTCACCGGCACCTCAGAGGCTCGCATCAGCAGTCTGAGCAGGGATCCTAGTTTTGCATGGCGCTGCCGCAAAGCCAAGCGTCAAGCGTTGCCACTAACCTGCACCATCTCCGTCGCGCACTGAAGCGGACCGCGCACGGGGCAACCAACGCAATCATCAACATGAGCTATTTGATGCCGCTCGCGGCTTGTTCGATCAGGTCGGCGACGGCCTGGGGATTGGAGACATAGATCGCGTGGCTGCCAGGCGCCTCAACAACCGTGGCGCCGGCCCGTTTCGCCATGAACTGCTGGGCCGGATACGGAATCATCTTGTCGTCGCGGACTTGGAGATACCAACTGGGTTTCGACTTCCAAGCCGGCTCGGTGACCGCGCCGCCAAGGGCGTCGACGCCCCACGGCACCTGGGAGTCGGCCATGAAAGCGGCGGTCTTCGCATCGACGTCGCCGGCAAAGGAAGCCGCGAATTTGATCTTGTCGAGAAATAGATAGCCGTCGTTGGGCGGCAAAATCGGCGGCACCGGCGCGCCGGGCAGCGGATTGGCGATCAGCGTATTGACCGACTCGCCCGCGTCCGGGGCGAAGGCGGTGATGTAAACCAACCCCGCAACCTTCGGGTCGGTCCCTGCTTCGGTGATCACGACCCCGCCGTAGGAGTGCCCGACCAGGACTACAGGGCCGGGTTGGGAGTGGATCACCAACTTCGTAGCGGCCACATCTCCCATCAGCGAGATGGTCGGATTTTGCACGACGCTGACGTTGAAGCCGTTCTTCTTCAGGATGTCATAGACACCCCTCCAGCCGGCACCGTCCACGAAGCCGCCGTGGACAAGAACGATATCGTTGATCTTAGGCATCGCCTCAACTCTTCGTTGCCGGCATTGGCTCTTCTTGCAATGCCCGAGCGCTGCGAACTACGCAAGCAATCCCCGAAATCTCGAACCGTTCACGCGTGAAGCTTGGAGGAAAACCATCACCCGTCCGCTAGCGGGCCAGCCCACGGCTGTCCGGGTGAATTCCGCTCCCTCGCCAGCCGGCATGAGCCCAGGCGGGCCACATATTTGTGACACAATTACTACAATGAAGTGTCAGTTCGGCGAAAAGCGGGGCGCCCATGCGGATGGAACGGCAAGCCAGGTCAAGCTCCCTAGCGTGGTCGAACCCGTTGGGCTGGTGGTGGGGTCTGTTGACCCTCATCAGCGGCGTAAATATCGCGGTTTGGCTCCTGCTGTACCATCAGCTCCAAGACTATCCAGCCCGCGGTCTCGACAGCACGTCCGGCATCGAGCCAATGCTGCTCCTCAGTGCGGTCTATGTTTTTGGTTGCGCATTCAGATCAATTCTTCCGCGTGCGGATGTTCAGCGGATATGTTTGTTCGATACGTGGCTGTCGAGTGTAGTCGTCGGACGCTCGGTGGCGACCGCGGCCGAGCTCTGCTTCGCGGTGCAGTGGGCCATCGTCCTGCACAAACTTGGTGTGATGACGGAAGCTGATACGACCCTGAATGCCGCATGGTTGGTCACGTCACTGGTTCTCATCGCGCAATGCTTTTCATGGTATGCGGTGCTAACCACCAACTATTTGGGCAGCGCCATTGAAAATTCGATATGGGCCGTTGCCTTCTTTGCACTTGCGATTGGCCTCTGCCGGTCGCTGCCGGACTTTGATGGCTTGGTTCGTGGGGTCCTTGCCGTCGCCATTGTCGGGATTGCAGGCTATCTAACCTTTCTCGTGACCGTCGACGTTCCGATGTATCTGAGGCGATGGCGGGCCGCGGCCGGCCATGGCAGCAAGCTTCTGAAACCACTCGAGGGCCTCCGTGACGTCAGCACGCGTTGGGTCGTGACGCACGATCTTACTCAGTGGAAGAACGAGATTGCCTGGATGTCGCTTTATTTTAGTGTGGCGGTCTGGGCAAGCCTCGCACTATGCGTCTTCTACTCGCTCGAGAGCCATCTTGCGGGCTGTCGAACCCACGCGACAGTGCCTAGCTGTGTCGTCGAGCGGCCATGGTTGGCAAACAGCACCCGGTAATGCCGTGAAGGCCATTCATCCTCAAGTATTTTTTTGTTGGTCGCGGGCGGACCCAAGCTAAGGGCAGCGCGCGGCGGAGAGTGATGCACCGCGCGGACCTCAATCGGCGACCTGCGGCGATCAACACCGCGCCAAGGGCGACCCGGCCGCTTTGCCCGGGAGGGCCTACGTCTTCTTGACAAACAGCTGACACCAGCCGTTCGGACTGATGTGGCCTTCGACGAATTTGCACGCATTCGGCGGTTGGAAGTTAGCGCAGCCCTCGCAGCGCTGGTCGCCCTTCGGCGTGCCCTGATAGTTGGCGGTCGCCGGACTGATCTTCACCTGCGCCGCCGTTTGCGAGACCACTGTAGCGGTCGCGCCGAGCGCAAGCGCTGTGCCTGTAAGCACTACGCGGCGTGAGATGCGTTGGCGATCGTT
>DASXLL010000253.1:0-5694 GCA_036496265.1 Pirellulaceae bacterium
CTAGTAGAATTCGATCTGGTCGCAGAAGGCCTTGATCCCCGAGCGGCTCAGCCTGAAATGGGGAGCGGCAATCGATTGTCGCCGTGGTTCGGGCATCATGCCGTTTGAGCGATGATAGCCGATAGTGAGGGCGACGCCAACTAGATGACGTCGGTTGCTTTAGGCTGCGATTTTGCGCGGCCTCCTTTGGCTTCCTTTACTTAGCCATGGGCAAAGGGGCTTACTGAGCTTCGGCGTGCAAAGTGATGGCTAAGAATAGCACTGGCGGGCTTCGACAGCTCAGTCGGGCCGAGGCAGTGACAGCCCGAGGGAAGCTCTCAGCTTTTAGCCGTCAGCCCTCAGCCAGACCGCAATGGCGGAGCGCATTCTGATTTAGGACGGGACTAAGGCAGCAGGCCGATGCCGTTTCAATTGGAATCGTCGGCGTGCATCGCGTCGAAGCCAGCCTGCGTGAGCGTATAGCCGCCTTTGAATTTTTCCTTGGTGACGAGGCCATCGGCTGTGAGCTGGCGCAGCGACTCGACGTGCTCGTCGAGGGTGGGCCCGTCGAAGCAGAGCATCTCGCCGGGCTGGATGAGGTAGTCGCGAAACCGCTCGAGCGCTGGTTGGTCGCAGGTCGACAAGGAACTTCTCCTTTGAACGTGTTGGTCGAGGTATTTAACTGCAGTGCAAGCTGCAGACCCATAGGCCGACGAATTTCCGTTTTCGCGGCGGATTTCTTTGAGGAAACACGGGCACGCATTTTGGTAAATTGCTCTAGTGCCCGATGGCTGGGTCGTGGGCTACACGCTTGGTCATGGCTACGCTTGGTCATGGCTACGCTTGGTCATGGCTACGCTTGGTCATGGCTACGCAAGGGGGCGCGCGATTATTTCGCGGCGACGGCTGCCCGCAAGAGGGTGACTTCCGGAATTGCGGTGAGCACCTTCTGCATTCGTGAGAGGGGCAACTGCGAACTGCTGGGCACTTGAAAGGTGCAGAGCGTGGAGTCATTTTCCTGGCTGATCGGTTGCGCGCTGCGGAAAATGAACGAAGCGGCCAATTGATCTAATAGCCAGCGAGCGTTTTCCACGCCATCGACGCAGACGAGGTATTCGTAGTCGAGCGGCCGCACCCAGACTCGGAAGGCTTTCATCAATTTGCTCCGGGGCGCCTGGTGGGGCGACGATCGGAGTCGGGGCGCTTCGTGACGCGGCCATTTGTCGAGCGGCCGTTGGTGGAATGGGGGTCGGCAGATTGGGCCTTGCCCGATTGGCCCTTTGCCGACTGGCCCTTTGAGGTTGCGCGCTTAGGTGTTGCGCTCTTCGTCGCTGCGCTTTTTTTGGAGCCGGTCGATTCAAGTTCGCGGCAGCGCTTGCGGACGGAAGGAAACTTTTTGGCTTGTTCGTTTTCGTAGCGCTCCGCGCGGAGGAACCAGAAGGCCAAGCCGCCCGTGTTGTGGCTGGGGGTGCCGGAGGATTTTGAGCTGCGGACGCCGAGCGAGCCTTTCTTGCCGGTTTTTTTCCAGCCGCGAGCCTCCATGATCATGCGCACCAAGACGCCGATGGCTTGCCGCAAACGTTGGTTGCGCTGGGCCTGAACCGTGCCCAGGAACTTGTTGATGGCGGGGAGCGACTCGAGCTCGCGGACGACGCCGGCCATCGGGGCGCGGTCGTGGTGAGCCTCGGACTCTTCCATGCGGCGTTGCCGGTCGGCATTGTTGAAGAATTCTAGAACTTCGGCGAAGGGCTGGCCGGAGTCGTTGAGGACATCGACAAACGTTCGGCCCTGTCGGTCTTTCAGAAAGTCTTCCCGCGTGATGGTGACGTGCGCCATGGATGGCTTCTCGCTATAGCTGTTAGATGGAGGAAATGGCCGTGCTGCGGTTTTTGCACCTACAATTATTGTATCTACAATATCGGCAGTTGCCAAGCGGAGTTGGCGGGGATGCCGCGTGGGTTCTGGCTGATTCAGAGCTTTGCGACGGCTGGGACGTGCTGATTGAGCGGCCGTGGCGGCGTCTTCGATGCGACTCGCGGCGCGAGCAGGATGATAGCTGAGGACAGCAGTGGCGGACTTCGACAAGCTCAGTCGAGGCGAGCCAGTGGCAGGGGGGGAAAGACAAGGAGACATGGAGATGGGGGAGACAAGGAACAGAGATTGGTGCAAGTGTTGGCTGAGGAAAGCACTGGCCGGCTTCGACCATCTCAGTCGGGTCGAGCCAGTGGCACACGGCCCAAAAAGAGACGCCCCGGCGCGCGATGCGGCCGGGGCGTCGTTTGATGTTTTAATTTTATGGGCGACTGAAGGCGCCGACGAAGTTAGTCGACTAAGCGAACGGAGACAGCGCAGGGGCCCTTCTTTCCCTCGCCAACTTCGTAGGCGACCATTTGGCCTTCGCTGAGCTCTTCGATCGTGGTGCCCTGGAGCTCCGAGTGGTGGAAGAACAGGTCTTGGCGACCTTGCTCGATGAATCCAAAACCTTTTTCTTTGAGAACTTTCTTGATCTTGCCTTCAGGCATTGCTGCACTCCAAAACGCTAAACACTGAACCGCCGGCGCTCGAACTTGGAGCGCAATTTGGCGGCTCGAAAAAATGGAAGCAGACGACCACAAACCGAGGCGTGGCACTTCTGGGAAGGGCGCGGCGACGCAGAATGCGGCGTGACGAAAAGATCATTCCGAAGGCCTTGCGGCCCGCATCTTTACTCTCATCTTCTGCTTGCCACGATTCATCGCGGCAGAGCCACTATAGTTGATGGCGGGCGGCGTGGCAATCAGCGAGGGGGCGGAGGGGGTGCGGCGCTGGCGCGGGGTGGCCGCGGAATCGCGCAGGCGGCAATTGCCCCGGGTCGCGAAGGGACCAGCGCAGCCGGCGATTAACCGAGGCATCGAGGGAACCGGCGGCGACGGGGATTTGGCGGGCGGGGCAGCAGCTCGCGCAGGTGGCTGGGATCGTCCAAACAGCCGAAACCGGCCTAAAAGTAGCGGGAGCTGAGCGTTCCTAAGACTTCTTCTTGGCGCGCTTCTTTTTCCCTTTGGCCTTTTTGGTCGTCGCTGCCTTGGCCGGCTTGGCTTTCTTGCCCGGTTTTACTTTCTTAGCGGGCATTTTCGACTTCGGCTTTGACTTCGCGCCTTTGGCGGCTTTCGGGCCTTTGGAGGTTTTCAGCGATTTGGCGCTTTTGAGTTTCGATCGAACCGCTTTGACGGCGGTCTCGATTGGCTTGCCGCCTTTGGCCGACGAATCACCGACCATCGCGCCGGCAATCCCGCCCACCGTGGCACCCACAGGTCCACCGACGAGCCCGCCAATCACCGCGCCGGTGATGCCGCCGGCCGTTTGCTTTGATACTTGAGGTAGGTTGGTCGCGGCTTTCTTTTTCTTGGCCATGTGTTTCTTTCTTTGTGAGTGCGGGATTGCCGATGGTGGCTACGCCACAATGTAGCGGCTTTGGTCGCGCCGGGAAAGCGCAGCACCGATTGGCGGCAAGTCGATTGGCGGTCGGTCGAGGGGGAGCCTTGGCTAGGCGGCGGACCGGTGGCGGCGGCAACACGGCTTCAAAGCCAGAGCCGCGAGCAAACAGAGGACGAACGTCGAGGGCTCGGGCACCGCTTTGGCGATTGCGCCCGCGCCACCGCCGCCGCTCATGCTGTTGCGCCAGACAATATAGTCGGCGGCATTGATGGCGCCATCGAAATTGCCGTCGGCGCCGCTGCCATGGATGATCGTCGAGGAACCAAAGGAGGCACGCCAGACATTGTAGTCGTTAACGTCGACGATTCCGTCGCCATTGAAATCGCCTGCCGGGCTGGCTTGATTGAGCAGCGCGCGAGCGCCGCTGACGTCCAACCCGTCCAGATCGGCAGAAACCTGATCGAGCATCGCTTGGGTGGCGGTGTGGCCGGCGTACTTTTTGCGCGCCAAGTAAAGTTGGTAAATCAGTTGCAGCTCGGCAGTACCGTAGGAAACCCCGGTGAACTGTTGTAGTCGATTCAGATCGGTGAAGCCGTCCTCGACCGTCGGCTCGAACTGTGTGCCTTCGCCATAGTCGTTGAAGGTGGCGAGCTGCAGAAAATCCAATCTCGAACTATAGGTCGTGTAAAGATTAAGCAACTCCGACAACGTCGATTGTTGATTCGTGGCATCGGTTTCCGGGACATAAAACAGATTCGACCCCCAACCGCCCTGGGCGTAGAAATCGTTGAAGCCTGGGTAAGCGATGCCGCCAACAGTCTTTCCCGCAGCTTTTAGGCTGGCCGCTTGAGAGGTGTAAAATGACCGGACTTGGCTGAGATGATCGCTAGTGTTTGGGCTTTGATAGGGCCAGGCAAATTCGCCGTCGGCGTTGGTGCCGGCGTCGCTCGATTGATACTCGAGCGGCATGAAGGTCGGATTGGTGCCCGATTGCGAAAAAATCTGACTCCACAGGGCCGCAGAATTGATGTTGGAATTTCCACTGATGGGCTGAATCTTTGACGGACCAAAAATCGGCATCAAAGGAGAATTCGACGCGCCCGCTTTGAGGTAGTTTGGCTTGTTGAAGTAGTTGGCCGCCAGATATTGCATGTTCTGCGTTACATTGCTCACCGCCTGGCTGTTCGAGCCGTCCGGCAGGCCGTTCGTGAGGCTGCCAGCGAAGTTGTCCTCAAGGACAACACCGACCCCGAGACCGTAGTTGTTCGTCTGGTTAACGATTGCGTTCGAGGCGGTGAGCAGCGAATTGACGTCGCCGTTGGTGCCCTTCTGGCCGTACCAATCGACCAATAAGCCATCGACGCCGGAGTACTTCAGGAGCAGCATGTGGTACTCGAGGACGTTCGGGTCGGTGGAATCATAGGGTCCGATCATCGGATAGTAGTGCGAAGCGATTTGCCGCTTACCGCTGGCATCGACGACGTTTGGATTCTCGTTGGCCATCGTCCAATGAATGCCCCAGCTTGAGCCGTCGGTACCGCCCTGGCTCGCGGGCGTTTGGAACCAGGGCATATAGTGCATGTAGACCTTGGTCGGATTGGTCTTGGTGACGGCGACCGATTGGGCATGCGCCGCCGGTGCGATGAGGAGGGCGGCGCAGAGCGCCACGATTAGGAGAGAGAATGCCGCCTTCATGAAGTGCCCCAGGCCGAAGTTGCGTTGGCAGAATCAATTGCCACAACGAGTCGGCGCGAAATGTCTTTGTTCCAGTGTTTTATTCTAGCAGTGATTTCGGTTAAGTGCCGCGTCGTGCGGGCGTTTTCGGGCTTTCCAGGGGGATGTTAAATTCGTTCTTGCCCGGTTGGACCGTGAACTTGAGCCCCGAGGTCTTGGCGTTGGCATACTTCGGATCGGCCAGCGTTCGGCTGCCCTGAACGGTATTTGAATCCTTCGTTCGAACCAGCTCGTTCGCCGAACAGGCAACAAAATAGTCACCGGGTGGAATTCCCTTTTGCGAACCGGTTCCTAAAACGTAGTTGCCGTTTTCGTCTGCCAAACCAACTGCATTTGAACCGACACCATTCGCCGGTTGAAACTGGATTGTTACGCGCATGTCTGGCCCGCCGCGCAGTGGCTGACCGTCCATCGATACGTTACCCGAGACTTGCGCGAGTCCGTTTCCGCACCCACTCAACACTAGGCAGCCTGCCGACGCCGCCAACGCAGCAACGAGTCGCCAATAATCGATCCGATCGCGCACAGTCTGGGGTCGCTTAAACCCGGGTATCTTTACGTAACCAA
>DASXLL010000254.1:0-10003 GCA_036496265.1 Pirellulaceae bacterium
TGGGCCGGCAGATCATTACTTCCGACGACCAACCCGTCGCGATGCCGCTTACGACGATTGCGCCGTCGCTGCTTCGCAAGAGCGCGTAGCTGTGAGGGAAGGTGGGCCGTCGGCCACTGCGTGGCCTTGTCGCACCCTACGACTGCTTCCGTCATATCCCTCACGCGCTGCAAAGCTATGCGGACTGGGTAGGGCATTAATTCTGGGCAAGGCCTGCCTCCGATAGTGTTTGTGTGCCTGAGTCTGGCGTGACATGGCGCTGATTGTTCGAGGCGACATTCGATCAATCCGCGGTCGAGAACGTAGTAGGTGTATCGCTGCAGTGCGCTATTCCGCTGCCAGGCAACCTGAAAACCCCTCCCCGCCCTGGACTTACCCGAGCCGAAGCCCCCCCTTCGGCCGTTTTGAGGAAGGACCCACCGATGTTGGTTCTGTCGAGACACCGTGACGAAAGCATCATGATCGGCGACGACATCGTTGTGACCATCGTGGATATTCGCGGCGACAAAGTTCGCCTCGGCATCGACGCCCCCAGCGCCATCCCGGTTCACCGCCAGGAAGTCTATGAAGCGATTCAGCGGGAGAATCGCAAAGCGACACAGCTGAAGCCGGACGATACGCGGGATCTGGGGAATTCGTCGGCGGGGCGGTAGGGTCTAGGGTTGGCAGGGCTAGGGTCGGTTTGAGGCCCTAGCTCGGCGGGAGCCTCGCCCTCCCAAGGCGCTAAAGTTGGAAGTTTTTTCATTACGGCTGGCTTTAGCACGGGGTGTAAGTTGTTGGCGGTTGGGGAGTTCTGGAATTGCGCTGAAGTGTCCGCGCGCTAAACTTTAGCGCGGCTTTAATGGTTCCCAGTTGCGCCGCAATGGTGCGTGGGCTTCCGTAAGATCGAATTGTCAAAGAGCGTTGCTGGCCTGATAACAGCGGTGGTGGGCACAGCCCACCCTACTTGTGGCGTGCCGAATTGGCAGTCGGAAATGCCAATCGGGACTGTGGTGCAAACGGCGCGCCATTTTTTGTACTAATGTATAGTATAAATGTCGAAGGGCCGAAGCCGGGGCCGAGGTAGATCAGCCTCCGAACAGCGCGGCAATTATTAGTAGCACGACGTGAATGGGCAGGCCGGCGAAGGCCGCGACGCCGAGCCAGTGCCAAAAGTCGCGATAGTTGCGCTGCCGGAGGTCATTGACAGCGGCTGCCACAAAGGCAGCCATCAGAACAAGAGGGGGACCCAAGACTAATAACAGTAATTCAGGTCCTCTGGCCACTAATAACAGCCAAATCACAAACTCTAACACGAGTGCCCAGACGATCATGCGGAGCACAAACTTCCAATAAACCGTCTCGTCTTCGTTTGTTCCGGTCGCGAGGGCAATTACAAACACCGAAGTCATGAGCAATGCGATGCCTAGTAGAAAAAGGATTGCATAACCCCCTCGCGCTACTTCGGAAGGCAATTCGACCGACAAATGCAAGGCACCGCTGATCAGCAGTCCGATCCCCAGAAAGATTGTCCCGAGAATGAGCAGTAGCCAGTGACCTGGCTCGGTCGCAAACGTGCCTGTATTGGTAAACATCCGAAAAGCCGACACGAGAACGGCCGCCACGGCGCAACCGTAAAGCGGAGCCATGACGACGCTGACCGTCACAAAGCCGATGTGCCGCGGACCTCGCGGCGGCTGCAGAATCCAAATTGCGATTGCCGTTCCGAGCGTGATCAGCAGCAAGTCGGCGATGCGAAGTCGCTTGGAGTAAATTGGCTCGGGGGGGAGGCGCGGTAACGGCGAAATCTTTGGGGCCGGCTCGTTCATGGCAGTTCACAGGCCAGCCTAATCCAAAAACTCCCATTCCACCAAGTGATTCGTTCTTGCTAGTGATGGAAAAGTGAGCGGCGACTCAGTCCGGCGAAGGGCCTCGCCGGACTACTTTGACTGAGTGGTCCAACGGTCTGGCGCTATCCCGTCTATACCGAGGGAATGGCTGACTGCACGGCTTGGATGACTTGGGTTGGGCAGTTTGGCATGAGGTCGAGCCGGGGCCAGAGGTTAGGGAACATGTTGGCCAGCCTGGCACCGAGGCGGAAGATGAAGAAGGCGGATGCTCCGACTTTGCCGGAGCCGGTTGCGACGCTGATTCGGCTGTCGATGACGGGGTGATTGAAGAATTGCTGGTGAGCGAGGATTGCGGCGACGAGCGGATCGTCGTCGGTTCCGGTGCATACGCCCGTGACGCAGACTTGCTGATAGATGGGCCGCCTGTCGGGCGTGGTGAGCAGATTAGCCGCGGCGAGCGTGTAATACCACTGGATGTAGGCCACGTCGCAGGCCAGGTTGTTGGAGCCACCTTTGCCGACCGAGCAATCGAGATTCCATTGGAAGTGGTGGATATCGCCGGCGACGTGGATGTAGGGTTTCATGGATCATCTCCGAAGACAGAAGCGCTGGATCGGGAGGCGGATTTCACGCTGTGACGTGGTTGGTTGCGATCGATGCGGGAGCAATTTTCGAGCCGATAACCGCCGGAAGAAAAAATCGGACCCAGGCCACGATCGGCTAGTCGTGAATTTCTGAAGTGACGATCCAATACTCGTCGTCGATGTTTAACGAACCGTCTTTATTGCGGGTGCGATAGCGTTGGGTCATGTCGACATCATCACCCTGCCCACCGGTTTTGCCATCCCGTCCAAGGCTTGTCAAAGAGATAATCCCGTGTTCGTTTACCGAGTATATGAGTGTTCTTCCCCAGCCATCGGTTATTTGGTTGGCATAACCTTGTCTTGTTGGGAGTACCAAAAGATGACCCTGAAGTTCGGTGAGCCAGCATATACATGTGGATGCGAACCTTCGTTTCGCCAATTGCGGTAAGGGTCGATTCTGTCGGTGAAATGACATGCACCAGTGACGAACACGCTCCAACAAATACCGGCGGTCCAAGTGCCAAGACGATCAGCAGCGTGCGGAGCTTGTAGAGTATCATTTGAGGGCAAAGATGATTCGCTCGTTGTCGGGTTCTGATAGACGATTGTCTCGCTTGAACCAAATTGGCGGGCCCCAGCACATTTGGGTTAGTTCAAGTCCCGATTGATCAATCGCATGCTTCAGATAGTCGGCGTCGTTTTTGTGGGCAACGGCCTTGCCATGCTGTAGCCACAACGCAATGGCGAGCCCCACTACGACCCTCAGCCAAAGCAAGTCTCGGATCAAGAAGCGGAGCACGGGGCAGCCTGTTGTCCAATTTTGGCTATGACTCTATCAGCCTTTCAATTCCCTTGCCTTTGGTAAGTAGATCAGCAAGCGTGGGTGCAATCCATATCGCGTCGTCGCCGACAAGATTCCCGTATCCAACGTGATACAGTCCAAAGCCATCCTTGCCATTCTGATAGAAGATGACATGTCCGCCGCCGTCATCTCCAACGGGGAATGCGCCCGGAATGCGCCGACGAATGCCGTACCCTTCATCCATCTCAATACAGCCCGCTGGTCCCCAGATACGGATGTATTGCCCATTACTATGCTTCATCTGAAGCTCGGTCGTTTGGTTCACTAGCTGGACGTATTCAGCCGGGATGGTGCTACCGAAATAGGTTTTCAACGATGAGATTTCACTCGCATTTGCGGGTGGTTTGCTGGCCAAGATTTCCAAGGACGAATGAAGCGGCCACATGGCTTAGATGATCAGCAGCGTGCGGAGGCGGAAGCGCATAAGGTTCTAATCCAAGAACTCTCCTTCCTCCAAGCGCTGCGGGACGTATTCTTCGGTGACGTAGGAGATGTCTTTGCTGATGAGGGATTCGACTTCGAGCTTGAAGCCGTTGGCGAGCATGCGGTCGATTTCTTTTTGCCAGGGTTTTTTGTTTTCGAACCAGGGGTAGCTTTTGATTTGCTGGGCCCGCTTGATGTCTTGCTCGTTGAGCTTGATTTGGACGCTGGTGGAGAGCTCGCAGCGGTCGTAGTCGTTGCTGCGGAGGCCGAGGTAGCGGACGGCGGGGATGGCCATGCGCTTGGATTCGTAGGCGAGGTTGATGGAGCCTTGCTTGAGGACGCTGTAGATGTAGTAACCCCAGGGGTCGTTATCGAGGACGCAGTAGATGGGCAGCTCAAGCTCGTGGTGCAGGCGGTAGAGCATGCGGCGGACGCCGCGGGGGGGTTGGCCGCCGCCGTGGGTGAGGATGCAATTGTGCTTGACCCAGAACTTGTCTTCGTTGAAGCGGCGCCAGACGGTGTCTTTTTCGACGTGGAGGACGAATTTGGCTTTGCAGTTTTTGAATTGGACGATTTCGGGCTCGACGATCGACGGGATGCTGTAGCCGCCGCTGCCCATGCGGGTGCAATCGATCTCGTCGCCGCTATCGATGACGGAAATGTTGCCGACCATGGCTCCTGCGTTTTTGGCGTAGAGGTGCAGCTCTTCGCGCATCGCTTCGAGCAGCGTTTCGACGTCTTCGATCATCGTGTCGGATTCGCCCTGCTCATCGAACGTTTCCTCCTTGGTGCCGTCGATCGTGTGCTTGAGCATGTAGTACAAACCGCGGAGGCTCGTAGTTTTGCCCTGCTCGATCAGCCGTTTGGCGCCGCTGCCGACGAGGAGCGTTTGCATGTAGGCCTTGGCCTGGGAGAGATTGAAGAGCTCGCGGCGGTTGGTGCCGCTGCCCATTTCGATGATTTTGCGGCTTTGATTGAAGCGGACGTTGGAGAGCGAGCGGCTGGGAACGTCTAAATGGGGCGCGCGGCTGCGCTCGGCGAAGGCGGTGACTTCCGTCGCCATGTTGCCGAGGCTTTTGAGGGTTTTTTTGTCTTTGTCGGTTAGTTTGACGGGGGCGGCGGGGGTTGATTTGGTTGGCTTCTTGGCCATATGAGAATCCGATATTGAAATTGCTTGTAGTTCGGTGCTTCAGCGAGCCTACCCGCAGAGCGTAGACGGCAAAAATAATTGATTCACTTATTCGAACCCCTCACCCCCAGCCCCTCTCCCCGGAGTACCGGGGCGAGGGGAGCCATAAGACTCTTAAATGCTGACGTGAAAGGTCACGCGTTTTCCCCCGGCTAAAGCCGGGGGGAAAACAGGGTAAGCCGGCTGAAGCCGGCTGCAAGATGAAATCCCAAGTGGGCGTTGTGACAAAGCGCTATTCCTTAAACAAGTATTCCGATTCGTGATGCATGTCGTATTTGCGGGCCACGAATCGATCGTTCGTAAACAAAACTGCGTAGTCCTCGTACATTGGTCGGGGCTGCCACAGTGTTACGCCGTCGCGCTTCGCATCAAGTAGCGCAGCATCTTCTCCGGTGGCCGCTACTTCCTCGGTCGTGACAGGACGTGTTTCGTTCTTCAACTTTAGCAGCAAGAGAAACGGACCTGAATTTGAATCGATGCTTTTGCAAGTTTCGAGATATGCATTACGCACCGCGGGATGCAATTCTTTGGAAAGCAACTGTGGCAGGTACAACACCTTTATGTATTCCTGAACATTCGCCAGGCCGCGTATGGCTCCCCGACCGTCCGACCATGCCGCTAAATCCAGGTTGATCAGCGTTGGCAAATTGACGTAGTTGATCGACTCTCCGCACTCACGAACCTGCGTTGGCTCTGGGAACAAAATGTCTTCGCCACTGGAACGGCCTGCGACTTCGCCGGCCAGATGAAACCGCACGGATACACCGGTTTCGCAGTCCACGAACCGATGGTTGGATAAGCCGCGACACTTAAAGTCAGTCAAGTTGCTTTCGATGCGTGGCAAACTCTCAGTTTCGACGATTACGTCGATTCCTTCCGTATAACAGCGATAGCCGTGATGGAAAGCTGCTAAACCGCCCGAAACGGCGTAGGCGATGTTTTCATCGGCGAGGAACTCAGCGATCTTTCGCAGCGTCGTCCAGACACTTCCCTGCCGTTCAAAGAACAGTCCGCCCTCCTCCAGTGTGAGCTGAATATTGCCGCGCGATCGCTCTTCGATTGTTTCCACGTTCGACTCACTCAGTCTCGTGCGCTTTAGCACGCCCTTCGGAGTACCTCAGGGACGTGCCACCCACTCGATTCACCTAGTTTCTGGCGGTGCAGGTTCGACAATCAGGACATTGTCGCCAAAATCCTCTTCTTCTCCTTCGACAACTTTCTTGCCACGGTCGTCGAGCTTGGTGTCGGCTTCGGCGGTTTTGCGTTTGGCGACGTGGAGGAGTTTTTCGTAGAGGGCTTTGACTTTTTTATCGTCGAATTCCTGAATGACGCCGACGGCGGTGGCGACTTCGCCGAGGTAGCGGAGGAAGACGGAGCGGCGTTCACCTTCTTGCTTGACCTTTTGGCGGCGGTTGAGATACATGCCGAGCTTGCGGCCGACGGCTTGGAGGCCGAGGCGGAGCTCTTTTTGAATTTCGGGATAGCCGGCGATGGCTTCTTTGGATTCGCTGGTGAAGGGGACCCAGACGCTGGCCATGTGGACCATGATGGTCACGGGGCCTTGGGGCAAATTGCCGCGGGATTGGGAGAGGCCGTAGGAACGCCAGTTGTTGCCGATGACGGACTGGGTGATCGCACAGGCTGCCTGCTGAAACTGCAGCGGGACGCGGTTGGCATAGCGGAAGACCTGCATCGATTGGCCTTCGGAGAGGTTCACGTTCTTCATGGCGGCGTGAAGCTGGGCGATCTCGTCTTTTTTCAGGCGGCCGGGGCTTTGGCGAGTGCCCATTTTGGCTTCGGTGAGAATTTTGTCGGAGGCTACGCTGCCGAGGCCGTCGAACGAGTTCATCAGGAACTGGCGGAGCGTGCGGGCGTCGCTTTCGCCGAGCATTTCGGTGAGCGTATCGAGGGAGACTTTTTGGGCTTGCGAAACGCCGCCGAAGGCGAGGCCGACTTCGATCAGGAACGGATTGCCGCGATAGACAGCGGGCGGCCGTGTCGCGGCACAGTAAAACTCGCCCGGCACGACGTGATGCAGGCCTTTGAGAATGAGCTGCTCGCCAATGGGCACGAGGCAATCGGTTGCCGGCGCGCTGATCCGCGTGTTCTGAATCGCCTGGTAGAGAGAATCGGCCTCCTGCCGGCCAATGCGTTTGGGATTCGAGCGGGTCGTGATTTTGGCTTCTTCGCAGATTTTGCGGGCGACGCTGGAGCTGACTCGCGAAAACGAATCGGTCAGAAAAGCCGACATCGTTCCGGCGTCGGTGTCCTTGAGCATGGTCACCAGGCGGCCGAGCTCGATGCCGTAGGGGTGCGGCTTGATTTCCTTTGGCTCGGGCGGCAGCTGCTTCGTCGAACGGTCGTAGGACGTTTCGTTGCCTTCCGGGTCTTTGTAGTGCAGCGTGACGTGGGGATTGGCAATCGCGGTTTGCTCGAGATATTCGTCGACGCTGCCGCGGCCGCGGATGAAGCGGCCTTCGAGCTCGATTGTGACGCGGGTGCCGCTTTTTACCTCAGCGCCTTGTTTGGCGGGGTCCGGAACGCCACGGAGGGCGTTCCCTACAGGATTTTTGGGGTCCGGAACGCCAGGGACGGCGTTCCCTACAGCGCCTTCGGCCACGGGGTAGTGCGTTTCGAAATCGATTTCGTGCTTCTTGAGATCTTCGTGAAACTTTTTGCCGCCCTCGATGTCAATTCCTTCACCCTTGCCGTTGATGATTTCCGGCTGATTGCGCTTGGTATCGATCTGTAGCTCGAAATAGTGCGCCGGCTTCTTAGGCGAGAGCTTGCTGATGATTTTGACGGGCTTGCCGGTGGTGAGCATGCCGTACATGCCGGCGGCGGAAATGCCGATGCCTTGTTGGCCGCGGCTCATGCGCAGGCGATGGAATTTGCTGCCGTAGAGCAGCTTGCCGAAGATTAGCGGGATCTGCTTTTTGACGATGCCGGGGCCGTTGTCCTGCACGCTGACCTTAAAGCGGTTGTTACCAGTCGCTTCGACGGCGACCCAGATTTCCGGCACGATTCCGGCTTCTTCGCAGGCGTCGAGTGAGTTATCCACGGCCTCTTTGACGGTCGTTAGCAGGGCCTTGCGGGGGTTGTCGAAGCCGAGGAGGTGCCGGTTCTTGGCGAAGAATTCGCTGACGGAGATATCGCGCTGTTTGGCGGCCATCGACTCGGCGGTGGCCCGCCGCTTACCGCTGCTGCGGCCTTCCGTATGGTCGATTTGGTCCAGCTCAGCATCGCCGTTCATTTTTTCGGCCTGCGCATGGCCATTGGCGGCGCCGTTGCCGTTAGCCGCGGCGGCGGCGTTCGAAGCCTCAAACGAGAGCGATTTTTGGCCAGGAGAAGGACGTGATTTCACTGCGGCAGTCAACGCGGCACTCCTTTACCGACTTTCAACGAGGCGAGCATAACCTGGCGAGCGGGGGATGTGAGTCCCCCGGTAATTCAACGCTACCGGGAGGCTTACGCCTCCCGCTCGCCATCACCGATTGCGAAGCGCGCGAAGGTCGCCGCCCGCCTTGTAAAACTGTGCCGATTGTAGCGATTTTGGCGGCTATTTCCCAGTCGGCTTTAACGGTGCTAACGGCCGCGCCGGCACGCTCCGAGCGACTATCGCGGAAGGCACATAAAGACTCACCCGCACGCGCGGCGGAATCCGAGAAAACGGAAAGCGGACTACTGCAAAGCCGCCGTAGGCTTGGGGCAGACGGCACACGGAGTGTGCCTTTACGCATGGCACACGCGGTGTGTCAACGACGATGTGCAGCAAATGACTCACGGAGGGGTCGTCGCCATGAAACGCTGGTTCGTTTGCTCGCTGCTGACCACGGCATTTTTGGTCACTCGGGGCCTGGCTCAAGAGCCGGCCCAGGTCGCCAGCGCCGACTACTACGCCGATTCTGGCACGACAGTCGATGCCAATTGTCCCGGCGGCGCAGCCGGAGGCTATGGCGGCTACGGACATCACGGCCACGGTAACTACACCTATCCGCCGCATTGGGGCCTGGCCTATGCCAGCGGCTATCCCAACGGCATCACCAACTACGGCAATCCGCCCTACATTGCCGATTGGCGCGGCCCCGGCCACGGGTGCCGCTCGTGCTCGAACGGCGAGTGCCTTTATCGCTTCTACGGCCAGCCGGACCTGTTTTACAACTACTATGCCTGGCCGAGCTGCACGGGCCTGGGCGCCGAGCTCTACGTTTCGCCGCGCCCTGTGCCGCCGAATGTGGGCCATACGTACATCACGTATCAGCCGTTGTATCCGAACGAGTTCATGTATCACCATCACCGCACGTATCACCGCTACTACGACGGAGGCCAAGGCCTCAACCGCACTTGCGTGACGTATTGGCCGTCGTTCCTGCCGTGGCGGTAGTAGGGCCGGTCGCGCCTGCCATTCCTAAAAAACAAATCGAACAAGACGAACATGGTGGGCGCAGCCCACCCTACCGATATCGGAGCTCCCCCCGTGAATCTCGTTCGCCCCTTTGCTTTGCTTGCGAGCGTCACCTTCCTCGCGATCGTGGTCAATTCTGCGAGCGCGTTTGAGCCCTACCCCGGCTATTGCTACGCTACCAAGCGAGCTGACATCATCGGCCGCTACTACGCCGCCCAGCGACCGTGGCACGGGCCGTATGCCTATACGCCGTGGGGCGTTCCCGCCGCACTCGTCGTTCCGCCGAATGCCAAAACGCACACCAGCTTTAGCTGGGGGGTCGCGCAGTCGGAAATGGTCCCGCTCTATCACCAGTTCCATCGCGACTATCCCGGGGGAATGGCCATCGGCGGCGGCGCCCAAATCAATCCCACGCCCTATTGGCCCAGCCACACCGACCAACTGGGCGTCTTCCCCGTCCGCGGTCCGTGGTAATGGGCGGATAATGACACCTGCCGATTACCGTCCTCGATCGGAGGAGTAAGAGTAGGACTGCAAGTTCCTAATCTTGCTCCTGCTCTTAATCGTACTCCCCTTCATAATCTTAGAGCCTATCCGAGAAGTGATCTCGACGCAGTTTCGCCATTCCTCGTAGATTCAGGGATTCCCTTGTCCCTTGTTTTAGGAGTGCCGGCATGGAAGCCACTTCGCGAAAGGCCTATCTCACGGATC
>DASXLL010000255.1:0-1613 GCA_036496265.1 Pirellulaceae bacterium
TCCCAGCTTCCGATGTCGGACCAGGGGAATTGGCCGGCTACCACGGTGGCGCGGTCGGTTTTTTCCATCACCGCGTAGTCGATCGATTTTTGCGGCGCGCGTGCAAACGCTTCCGGCTGCAGCCGCAGGAATCCAAGATCATCGCTGGCGTGGGCAACAGCCGATTTAATCGCGCTTGCGATGTCCGGCTCCAATCGTTCGAGTTCGGAAAGCAGCACGTCGGCGCGGAAAAGAAAGTTGCCGGAATTCCACAAATAGCCTTCACGCACATAGCGAGCGGCGGTCAGGTTATCGGGCTTTTCAACGAAACTCTTGACCGCATACACGCCTCCGCCGATCGCTTCACCCGGAACAATGTAACCGTAACTGGTTTTCGGCTCGGTCGGCTTGATGCCGAATGTGACGATGCGGCCGGCTTCGGCAGCCGCGCGGCCAGAGACACAGGTGGCGTGGAACGCTTCGACGTCCAGAATAATGTGGTCGGCGGCAAGCGCCAGCACCACGGCTTCCGGGTCGCGGGCAGCGGCGACGGCCGTCGCTGCTGCGATGGCTGGGCCGGAATCACGCCGCACAGGCTCGATCACGACAGTCGCTTCGACGCCGACTTCCTCGGCCTGCCGGCGAGCGAAGAAATGGAAATTTGGCCCGGTGATTACGATCGGCGGTGCAAACATTGGATGCCGCACGCGCAGCAAAGTCTCCTGGTAGGTCGACTTGTCACCCACCAAAGGAAGGAACTGCTTGGGCAGGGCATCGCGCGATACCGGCCAAAGCCGCGTTCCGGCTCCGCCGGCCAACAAAATGGGGATGATTGGAGAAGGCATAGGCGCTGGCTGGTCGGGGCCCTTTGTTCCGGCAAGAAATTGTCTTAAGGCAGTTCCACGCATCTGACTATCGCTATCGCCCCGTAGGCCTCAAGTCGGTTAACGGCAGCATCTTCCCCCGGGAGAGGGACGTTTCCCGATGATCGACCGCATCGTCACCGTGGGCGGTTTTACGCTGCTCTCGCGCGTCAGTGGCTTCATTCGCGACATTATTCTGGCCGCCGTTCTGGGCGCTGGTCCTGTGGCGGATGCCTTCTTTGTCGCGTTGCGGCTACCCAACCACTTCCGCGCCATATTTGCGGAAGGTGCCTTCAACGCCGCCTTCGTACCGGCCTATGCGCGCATTCGGGCGGAAGGCGGGGGCTTGCGCGCAGGACAGTTTGCAGATCGTATCTTCACGCTGCTGTTTGCGAGCCAGGTCATACTGCTCGCGCTAGCGCTGTTGTTCACACCGGCCGTGATCGGTGTACTCGCACCGGGTTTTTCGCGTGACCCCGGCCGCTTTGCGCTGGCAGTTGAACTTACCCGTATCACGTTTCCATATTTGCTGCTGGTCACGCTGGTGACGCTCTATAGCGGTATCCTCAACGCATTGCAGCGCTTCGCGGCGGCGGCTGCCGCTCCAATTTTCCTGAACCTTTCGCTCATGCTCGCGCTTGCTTTGGCGGCCTTCTTTCCAACCGCTGGTCACGCAGCGGCATGGGGCGTGCTCGTCGCCGGCGTTCTCGAGTTCCTTCTGGTTGCGGGCGATGCGAGCATCGCCGGTGTGCTTGCGAGATTCCGTTGGCC
>DASXLL010000256.1:0-2626 GCA_036496265.1 Pirellulaceae bacterium
GTAATTGAGCCGCAAAATTGGGCTCTCGTTTCCCCCCTGCAATGAACGAACGGCCTTCTGCACGCCAGCGAAGCCGGCGTCTCCGTAGGCGTCCTGTTGGGCAAAGACGGCGATCTGCTCCGGCAACAGCCGCCTTACCTTCACCAGATAGTCCACCACAGCGGCGGTCTCCTCGGCGTAGCTGGCGCGGTAGTTGAAGACATAGCGATCGGGTGGATCGTTCCGCAGTAAGCCAGCCGGTGAATGCCCCGAAGAAGAACATCTTACGATCGAGCGCGTAAGGTAATGCGACCACCGCCGTGGGCGTCCCCACATTGCCGACTAAGCCAAAAACTTGGTCTCTTTCGTAGAGCTGCGGCATTGTCACGGCAGTCCGCGTCGGCTCGTAGCCGTCATCTGCTGCGACGAGCCGAAGCTGGCGGCCAAACACTCCGCCTTTGGCATTGGCCACGTTGAACGCCGCCTCAAGGCCGATCTTCATATTCTGGCCGAGTTCCTGGCGGGGCCAGTGAATGGTGCGGAAATCCCAAACCGAATTTCACTGTCGGTCACCCCGCGAACCGTACTACTGACGCTGCTCTCTTGGCCGGACGGTTTCGAGATCGGAGAGAGCGCCGCTTGCTAGCCTTGCGCAGTTGCGGGCGGCGCGGCGCCAGGGGTCGCTACAATCCCCGCGGCTGGAACGAGCGCCCGATTTGCCGGCGCGTCGTTTGCGGCAAGCCGATCAGGTGGTTTGGAGACTTGCGTTGGCAATGAATCTGGTTCCAGCACCGCGACACGTTGCAATAGCGGTTTCCCGAAAATGACCAACAATGCGATGAGAACAGCAAATGCAGCCACGGTTACCAAACGGCCCATCAGCGCCAGCAGCCCATCCGCCCGCCATGCAGGTGGCCCCGGGACGGGTTCCGGCCTTAAAGACATTATCCGCCGGTCCCGATGTTCCTTTTCGGGCCAACGAGCTGTTGATGCCGAAGTGCTGAGGGATCGCAGTCGCTGAGGCGTTGCCGGCTGCTCGCGAACCCATTTAGGTGCATACTTACTGAGTTCGGGATCGGTGCCGCCGTCACTCGGACTACTCATAATCACCCTCTTACGCGCAGCCGCTGACCGACTCTGAAATACGACCAAAAAATGACGGCACCAGGGCCGATCATAACGCGCAATTAAGCGCCACTACACTGTCGTTTTGTCTACTCCGACAGCTTAACGCCATCCTAGGCTGTACCGAATTGATGGCCCACGGCGCTTACGCGAGTTCTCTCATCCGCAGTAATTTTTTCTGCACGGCATTCTTGACCCCCGCGCTTGCCTTGCTCTTTCGGTTTCGCGAAGCAGTTCGTCTGCCCTCGTTCCGTCAGAGCAACTGCAATAGAGCATACCGGATCCTAAGCCGCTACGCACACCCGAGGAGAAGTTCGAGCACGCGGAATTGGAAAAAAATGCGCTCGACCCAACGCGACAATTCGTGTGTCAGTGAGACGTGGAGATCGGCTGGCGACGCTCGCCAAAACCGTGAAAACGAAAAAGATTGTCGTTCCATGAGCGCTTGCAACGGGGGGCCAAGGAGCGGAATATCAAGCGAAGTGGGAGCTATATTTGCTTTTGAGGGCGCGTCACCATAGGGGATCGCGGCTGCCTCGATCTGATTACGCACCGGTAGAAGAGAGACCTGCGAAAGCTGGTGCCGAAGCACGGCGTAGGCTTTGGCCGACTTTGGATCCGGATCGATGATGAAAAGAATGAGCGGTTCGATAGAACGGTGCCGTGCCTCTTCAAAAAAGCGTATCTCCTGCGCGACAGTGAAGAAGTTCTTGAACACTCGACGGTCGAGATCAATGATCCTTGCACCCACGTCGTCGGCGATCAGCCGGTCGAAAAAAGCCATCTGGCCGCGGGTGTCACTGATGTCAGCAATCGTCGTAATGTCAGGCAAGTAATCGGCCAATTGCGGGCCTTCGTCGGCCAAGTCGAATGCCGCTACAGGTCGATCATTGACGACGTAGAACTCAGTGAGCAGTCGTGAAACGAGAGTCTTTCCAACGTGTCGACATGGGGAGCAAACGACGTAGAGCGGGGTGGTCCTGTCGGTCATAACATGGCGGTTCACGCGGTATTGTCATGCAATCCAAAGTCGCGGCGAGTAAGATGGCCAGCGAGCCGCTACGTCTCCGCAATCTTGATGATTGGGCGCGGCCTGCCGATAGGCGGTCTGAGAGATTCCTTTGCTTCCAAAATATCGGTGAGACCAACGCGATCGTACTCGGCCGAGATTGTCTCGAGCCAATGACGCACATAGCCCCGGAGCACAAAAGAATAAGAGGCGGGCGCCCCACTTTGCTTCTTGTTGGCGATGAAGGTCGCGAATGGAACGGAAGCGAGATCCACTTGTTCGGCGGCCATTTCAACGAGCTTTGGGACGGTAATTGCGACCGCGCCAGGTATCCTCTTGAAGTACGCCGCATGGGTCGCTTCGTCCCATTCGAAGAAATACGTATTGTTGATGAAATTCTTCACCATGAAATATCTCGCATCCCCCAGATAGGCGGCGGTGTCTACGATCTCGTCGAGCGAGGCGATGGAAGGCCCGAGAATGTGGAAGAGGACAAAGGTGATGTCGCCCTTC
>DASXLL010000257.1:0-16192 GCA_036496265.1 Pirellulaceae bacterium
ATTTATGCAAATCAACTCCGACGAACGTTTGAAAACCAGCCACGTTCTGCAACATAAAGACAATCTCCGTGTTAGGGGCCAAGAACTTCCAACTACCAGGGGGAAGCGTACCAACTCCCCCAGGCCCCTACACGGTTTTACCTTGGTCGAACTCCTCGTCGTCATCGCCATCATCGGTGTCCTGGTGGCTCTCTTGCTACCCGCGGTCCAAGCCGCCCGCGAATCCGCCCGCCGGATGCGCTGCCAGAACAACATGAAACAGTTCGGCCTCGCCGCTCATAATTTCCACGATGTCAACCAACAATTCCCAAACGCCTACCACTTGCTGCTAACTCATCCCAACGGCGATTGGGGCTGGGGCGTGAGCCTGCTGCATTACATCGAGCAATCCGGCCTCTACACGGCCCTCTCTCCGGGCGATTTCCTGGGTGACATTCCCGTCGTCAATAACATGACACAGACAAAGCTGTCCCTCTTCCTCTGCCCCTCCGACCCGACCAATCCCCTCAACATCAACGCCCGCAACTACGCCAAAAGTAATTACGCCATCAGCGCCCTCATCTCCCCGCCCCATAATCAATCCGGCGGCAACTGGGCCAAAGTCCGCATCGCCATGATCACCGACGGCACCAGCAACACCTTTCTGGTCGGCGAACGCGACATGAAAAAGCAACTCGCCGCCGTCTACATCGGCCGCATCGCCAACATTACCGACGCCATGAGCTACGGCCGCGCCGACTTGCCGCTCGACACTCCCTATGCCGGCGGCAGCGACCCCAACTGCACCCGCCATGCCTGGGGCAGTCTCCACACCGGCGGCGGCGCCAATTTCACCTTCTGCGACGGCTCCGTCCGCTGGGTTTCCGACAACATCGAAAGCTTCAAGGGCTACACCCAAAGTTGCCCGGGCGTCGTAAACACCGCCAACTTTCTCTATCAAAATCTCTATCGTTATGACGACGGCGTGGCCGTCAGCTTGCCCTGAATAGTGTTATGCCGCATTCCCTGCGTCTTTTTTTGCTCGCCGCGTTTTTTGCCGCCGAGTTCGCCGGCTGCGGCGCCGCATCTTCGCCGTCTATCCACGGCCAAGTCACTCTCGACGGCGAACCCGTCGCTAATGGCAACATTGTCTTTCTGTCGCAAGATTCAAAGGGCCCCAAAGCCTCCGCCGCGATCGAAAACGGCCACTACGTTCTTGCGTCGCATGAAAAGCTGACTCCCGGCAAATACCGCGTCGAGATCAGTTGGCGCAAACCCACTGGCCGCAAAGTCCCGTCTGCTGATCCAGGCATCACCATCGACGAAACGCGCGAAGCCATTCCCGCCAAATTCAACACCGACTCGACGCTAATCGCCGACATGAAGAACGGCGAACCTGAGAAAAACTTCGACTTAAAGTCAAACTAGCCAAGAAAGAACGCCTACTGGCTTTGACATTCCGAGCTCTGACTTCTCACTCGCTCGAAAGTACCCCCAAGGGGATTTGAACCCCTGTTACCGGACTGAGAACCCGGGGTCCTGGGCCACTAGACGATGGGGGCGTCGAGTGCAAACGACCCACCTAATTTGCCACGAATTGGGCCGTTGTCAACCCCGACGACGACTCGGTACCGGCCCGCGCGGCGGCTAGAAATCAATCGCCATATTATCGTAGCCGATCTCCACCGCCGGAAACACGTTTCGCGCGGTCATGATTCCAACCGGATCATCGGACTCATCGAGTGGATCGAGATGGACAAGCACCAGCCGCTTCGCGCCGGCAGCGGCCGCTAGCTCGGCAACTGCCGTGGTGGAACTGTGACCCGTCTTTTCGGCCCACTCTTGCTGGCCGTCGCGAAAATTGCATTCATGAACCAGGAGATCGACGCCGCGAATGTGATCGACGTACTTCGCATCCTTTGCAGCCGTCGTATCGGTGACGTAGGCCATCGATCTGTCCGGCCAATCGAGTCGATAGCCGACGCAACCACCGGGGTGGAAGACGGGGAAATGCGTGACGCGCGCCTCGCCGATGGTTAGCGGTCCATCTTCCAGCGGCCGCCATTCACAGCCCAGCGGCGCGGGGAACATGTGCTCATTGAGCAAATGTTCGCGCACGGCGGAAAGCTTTACCGCCTCGCCGTGTACCGTGATCCGCTCGATCGGCTTCTGCCACTTCGTGCTGAGCATGAATGTCAGCCCCACGACGTGATCCAAGTGCGTGTGCGAGAGCAAGATGTCGAGCGTTGGCGTGACAACATGCTGCCTGACGCGGAAAAAACCAGTGCCGGCGTCGAGGACTATGCCGGCTTCCGGCAACATCAGACAAGCCGTCTGCCGCCGTTCGGATGGATGGTAGCCGCTGGTTCCAAACAGGAGCAGTTTCATGGCCGCACGTCGTAGGGGAGGCGTCTCGCCTGCCTAGCATCGTAGTGTGGGACCAGCGATCGCTGCTCGCGCCGGCCCACCCAATCTCGCTCGTCAAAGCTCTGCCATGATAATCAACCGCCGACGAAAATTCCCTTTTTTATCGTCTGTCAGCCGCCTGCAATCTTGTCCCAATTCAGCGGCTGTTTCAAATCGATCCGCGGCAGCTCGGTCTTGATCGCTTCGACATACTTTTGCGACGCACCCGTATTAAACACTACAACCCGCTCCTCCGGCTTAATCCAACCGCTCTTCGTCAGCGTTTCCAAAGCGCCAACACAGGCGGCGGTCTCGGGGCAAACAGGAATGCCTTCCAGTGAAGAACCCAGTCGCAACCATTCCTTCAGCCGCCGCTCGTCCGCCGCGATGGCGGTGCCGCCGCTGCCGCGAATGGCGTCCAATATCATGAAATCACCAACGGCGGCCGGTACGCGGAGGCCACTGGCGACTGTATGCGCATTGGCAAACGGCTCAGCGAACCGGGACCCCGCCTCAAACGCCCGCACGATCGGGGCGCAGCCGTCGGACTGCACGCTCACCATCCGCGGGAGCGTTGCCGACTCCAACCAGCCGAGCGCTGTTAGCTCCGCGAACGCCTTCCACATGCCGACGAGCCCCGTGCCGCCGCCCGTGGGATACAAAATCACATCCGGCAGCTTCCAATCGAACTGCTCGGCCAGCTCCAGGCCCATCGTCTTTTTGCCTTCCAGGCGATAGGGCTCTTTGAGCGTCGAAAGGTCAAACCAGCCCAGCTTGTCCTTGCCTTCGCGGACGATTTTGCCGCAATCGTTGATCAGCCCATTTACTAAGTACGTTTTGGCTCCGGCCATCGCACATTCATATTGATTCACGACGGGCGTGTCTTCCGGCATGAACACAAAGCACTCGAGGCCCGCGCGGGCGGCATAAGCGGCGGCCGCTCCGCCGGCATTGCCGGCTGTCGGTAGCGCGACGCGCTTCACACCCAGCCGCTTGGCCATAGTGATCGCCATTGCCATGCCGCGCGACTTAAAGCTGCCCGTCGGCAACTGCGATTCATCCTTGATCCACAAGTTTTTGAGGCCGAAATTCGCGCCCAGGCGGTCGCATTTCAGTAGCGGCGACAAACGCTCGCCAAGCGAAACGATGTCGGAATCCTCAAAATAGGGCAGCAGCTCGCGGTAGCGCCAGAGCGTCTCATGCCGGCCCTTCAACTTCTCCTTCGTCAGCACCTTGCCGACCGCCGTCAGGTCGTATCGGACCCAAATCGGCCGATCCTTATGCACCGTCAGCAGCTGATCTGCCGGCAACTTTTCCCCGTCGATTCCGCCTTCTAAATGTGTCACATACCGCGTCATTTTTATAGGTTGGGCTGTGCCCACCGCCTCAATCGTGGAAGAACACTGCTATTCTTGGCAGCGAACCACGCTAACCGAGGCAAGACGCGATGAAAAGGCTCCGCACCGCCGCCTCATGCCGCCAAATAGCGAATTAACGATCGCGACGCCGCCGGTGGATTACTGGCCCCGCGGCAAATAAGTCTCGCCCATGTTCCGCGGAATCACCGACCGCGTTTGAGGGGCCGATGGCGAAACGCGGCTGGGAGCAGGCAGTGGATTGCTTTGATAGCCGGGCGTCATCCGCGGCTGCGTCGGCATGGTTTGCGGTGGCGCCGGCGTCGTCTGCGGCTGCGCGGGCATCGTTTGCGACTGGGCGGGCGTCGGTTCATCTTGTGTGGTCACGGTTTCGGCCGAAACCGGCAGGGCATCAGCCGGCCCGCCAACGTTGTCAAACATTGAACCAACTCGGCCATATGTCGGGTTATATCGCACCCAGCGACCCGTTTGGGCCAAATAGTTGTAGTCGAACGGTGCACAACAAGTCGCGCAGCCACTGGACAAGCCGGCCGCTATCGCCAGAACCGAAAAACCAATCAGCCGTGTCATGAATGCACCTTGTAGGAAGCGGCTCGCTAGCTTGGCCTAGAGCCTGGACCGAGCGCGTCGTCCCCCACTATCGGTCAAGTTGGAATTCAAGCTTTAGGTAAACTTTGCCGGTTAAGCCGTTAATTCCGCCGGGCGGAGATGCAGTTATCTTGCATAAGGGGAAATGATGGCAGTTAATGCAATTCCTACTAGTACGGCGAGACAAAGGCGGCGGAGGGCTTGATCGGAGATAAGTTTGGCCAGGTAAAGCCCGACACTCAGGCCGGCGAGAATGGCGGGGAGGGCGGCGGCGCTGAGGAGCATGGCGTCGAGGACTTCGGCACCGAAGAAAGACCACATTAAGAGGGCCTGCACGGGAAGGCCGGTGGCGAAGAGGAAGAATAAAAAGGCGCGGGCTTTGTTCATCGGCCAATCGTGGGCCAGAACCCAGAGCACCATTACCGGACCGCCCATGCCGCAGAGGCCCAGTAGAAAGCCACCGAGAGAAAAGGCGAGCCATTCCCAAGCGTCATGAATTCGCGGCCGCGGCTGGACTTTCCAGAATCGCTGCAATGCCACGATGCCGAGCACGAGGCAGCCGACGATCTGGCTGGCGGTGTCTTTGTTGCCTTGTCCGATGAGCCAGAGCGTAAAGACACCAACCGGCATGAAGGCATAGCGAATCAGCATGGGCCGCAGGGCACGGCGAAAATCGATCTCGCGGCGGAGTTGCCAGGCCGGGATGATATTTTGCGGCGCGGCGGCAACAAGACTCATCGCGACCGCGTCGGGGAAGGAGGTGCCGGATAAGACGAGGAGCGGAATGCCGAATAAACCAGCCGCGAAGCCCACGGAACCGAGGACGACACTGCTGAAGAACAGCACCAGGCTGACAATGGCGTATTGTTCGAGCGAAAATGGCATCAACGAACGGACACGTATTCTAAGCAGCTTAAATGAGCATGGATAATAAACGAGTTGGTCTTATCGGCGTCGGGCTCCTTGGCTCGGCGCTCGCTGAGCGGATGCACCAAGGCGGGTTTGTCGTCAGCGGATATGACGTCAACTGGACGTACTTCGATCAGCAGCAACGCGAGCGGCCGGAACTGGCTGCAACTGTAGCCAAAACGGCGTCGGCCAACCAGCTTGCCTCGGATCATGACACGATCGTCATGTGTTTGCCGGATTCGGCCGCTGTGGAGAATGCGATCGGTGGTTTTGAACAAAAACTTCGGCCCGGCGCACTGATCATCGACGCGACAACCGGCGATCCGGACACGGCCGAGCAAATCGCCGCTCGCCTAGCCAGCTTGCAACGGAGCTACGTCGATGCCACGATCGCGGGTTCCAGCCAACAAGCACGGCAAGGCGAGGCGGTGGTGATTGTTGGCGGCGGCGATCGCGATGTCGGGCGCGCCAGCGCGGTGCTCGAGAGCTGGTCGAGCCGGCGGTTTCATGTCGGTGCCGCGGGCAGCGGGCAGCGGATGAAGCTTGTGGTTAATCTCGTACTCGGTCTGAACCGAGCGGTGCTGGCGGAAGGGCTCAATCTGGCTCAGTCGGCCAGCATCAATCCAGCTTCGGCGCTGGAAGTCCTTAAAGCGACGCCGGCTTATTCCACGGCGATGGACACCAAAGGCGCGAAGATGGTGAATCGCGATTACGCCGTGCAGGCCCGGCTGTCGCAGCATCTTAAAGATGTGACGCTGATTCGGGCGCTGGGCAGGCGCAGTGGCGCGGCGACGCCGTTGTCGGATGTGCATGAAGAGCTGCTGAGATTGGCGGCGAATGCGGGGTTCGGTGATGCGGACAATAGCGCGATCATGGAAGCCTACGCGCGACGGAAGACAAATCGCTGAAAAACGCCAAGCGCGAAGTCGGTCGCGATTTTGTCATTGGCGTCGAAGCGCGAAATGATCCAACCGCGTTCGGCAGCCCGGCGGACAAATTCCTCCGCCGGCCCGCGCCCTGCATCACCGAACCAGGCTTCGCCGCCGGTGGCGAGCATGGCTTCGACGGTGTCGAGCAGCGGCGGAAAGTTTGTTCGGTCGTACGTAATATCCGCGCCGAGAATGAGCGGATATTTTTCGCCGCGCGGCTGATTCCAGTCCAAGACCATCCCACTGGCGCCAGGAAAGCCATTGCGGGCCGCGTTTTCCTTGGCCAACTCAACGGCGAGCGGCACGTAGTCGCTGAATGTGACGTCTAGTCCAGCGGCGAGAGCGGCAATTCCGGCTAAACCGGAGCCGCAGCCGAGCTCAAGGGCTTTTGGCCCCGGAAGAATTGGGCTACGCAGCACGGCCGCGGCTAAGAGCGGCGCGGCGGGCCAGATTTTGGCCCAGTAAGGATCGACGAAATGCTCCGGCGCACCCGTCGCTGGTTCTTCCAAGTCTTGCAGCAGGCAATCGGGGTCCGTCGGGCTGATTAATCGAAACACACGATCGCCGACGACGACTTCACGCTCGCACCAGCCGCCGGGGACTTCGGTTTCTGCTACGGACCTCCTCACCAGGAACCCCAAATGATTGAACCACGAAATACACTAAAGACACGAAAAGAAGAGCAAAATGTGGTTTGTCAGCGGACGATTCGTTCGTATTCCAGCTTTGGATAATGGCCAAAATTGACGACCAAACCAAGCTTGAACCCTGTGGCCTTGAGATAATTATGAACCTGCGCACGATGCTCGTCGCAAAGTTCAGAGACCGCTTTGAGCTCCAAAATAATATCGCCGAAGCAGATGAAGTCAGGAATCAGTTTGCATTCCAGGGGCTTGCCTTTGTATTCCAACTGCAACTTCGGCTGAGCTGGAATAGCCTGTATCACAAATTCCAACGCCAAACACTCTTGATAAACGCCCTCGCTGAAGCCAGCGCCCTTTTCTTTGTAAACCTCGAAGCAGGCACCGATGATTCGATAGCATTCTTCTTTTCGAATGAGCTCCATGACTAATCCCCATTGTCAAGACGCAGGCGGAATTTAGGACCACGAAATACACGAAAAAGAATTTAATTTAATGCGTTTTCGTATATTTCGTGTCTTTCGTGGTCAATTATCTCCTTTGGATTCGCATGGGAATCGGATCGCGCGGTCGCAATGTCACAGCCGGTTGAATGCGAATTTCGCTTGAAGTCGCCAATGATAGGCGAAAGCGCCTGGCGATCATTGCCAGAATTAGCGGCGCTTCGAACAGGGCGAAGGTGTTGCCGATGCAGAGGCGGGGGCCGCCGCCGAAGGGGAAATAGGCATATTTGGGCAGCCGCGAGGCGAGGCCGTCGGCCCAGCGGTCGGGGTGGAAGCGGAGCGGCGCGTCGTACCAACGTGGATCGCGCTGGACAATCCATTGGCTCATGAGAACGTTGGTGCCCGCGGGTATGAAATGACGGCCGATGGTGATGTCTTCGATGGGACGGCGACCGACAACGTAGGCTGGAGGATAGAGTCGCATGGATTCGCGAATGACTTGTTCGCAGAAAACGAGCTTGGGCACGTCCGCGGCCGTCGGTTCGCGGTCGCCGAGCACGGCCACGGCTTCTATCGCGACGCGGTCTTGAATTTCGGGATGCTGGGCGAGCAAGAGCCAGGTCCAGCAGAGGGCAACGGCCGTTGTTTCGTGCCCGGCGAGGAACATGGTCATCACTTCGTCGCGAATTTGCCGGTCGGAGATGCCGCGGCCGTCTTGCTCGTCTTTCGCGTTCAGCAAGAGCGAGAGAAAGTCGCCGCCGCCGGCGCCTTGGGCGCGGCGGCGGTCGATGAGCGACTGCAAAATGCGATCGAGTTGCCACACGGTCAGTCGCAATCGCAAATTTCGCGGCGTTGGCACCCAGAATGGCAGCGGTATCGCCGCACTGAAACGCCCGAGGAAATCGTACATCGTCGATTCGAGAAGCCGGGCGATCTTGTTGAACTCGTCGCCGAGTTCAATTCCAAGCAGCGTCTTGCCCGCAATTTCCATCGTCAGCCGCATCATTGCTGGCACAATGTCGCGCGTTTCGTCGTTCTGCCACTGATTGAGCATCCGCTGCGTCGAAGCAACCATCGCGCCCGCGTAGCTTTCGACGCGGGGACGGGCAAACGCCGGCTGAATCAACCGCCGCTGCCGCAGCCAGGAGTCGCCTTCGTTGATGAGCAGCCCGTTTCCCAGCAGCGGCTTAAGAAACTGCAGCGCATAATTCTTGATGAAGCGGCGATTTTCGGTGACGAGCACTCGTTCGACGTCATCGGGATGCGAGAGCAGCATGCTGCGGCGGTTGCCGGGGCGAAAATAGACCGCGTCGCCGTAATCGCGAAAGCATTCTTCGAAGAATCCGAGCATGTCCGCCCGCAGCCGCGGCAACGAACCGAGGAGCCAGTGGCCGCGGGGGCCGGGAAATGCTGCCGTTGACGTCATGCTAGTTCGAAGACAAGCCAGACATGAACCGAAGGAAGCGAAGGTAGCAAAGGGAGGCTTGCATTCCGCTTCGCTTCCTTTGCTTGCTTCTGTTCCTCCTGCAGCTTTTTAATTATTTGGTCGATTGCTTAACGTCGTCGGCCGGAATGACAATACCTTTTGTTTTCGCTTCCAGCTGAAACAATTCGAGCTGCCGGCGAATTTGCCCTGAGACAGGATTCAGCTCAACAGCCATCGCCTGGTGCTTCACCGCATTCGCGACATCGCCAGCGCCATGGAACGCGCGGCCGAGCGTGTCGAGGAAGCCAGCGAGGTTGGTTTTCATTTCCGGGAGCTGGCGGCAGATGCGAACGGATTCCTGGCTAAATCGCACGGCTTCCTGATGGTCGCCAAACGTGTTGCCGACGAGCCAGGCGTACTGGTTGCAGTCGATGGCATAGCCTTGCTGGATGCTGCGGCGGCTGTCGTCCCCTTCGGCGGAGTCCAGCTCGGCCTTCGTCCGCTCGACCTCGCCGCGAAATTCGGCGATCGCGGCTTGCAGCTTCTCCTTCGTCATCGCTTTCCATGCTTCATCAGCTTCAGGCAGCCGATACATGGCGATGAGCACGTCCGCGTCCTTGGGATTGGCTTCGACGGCAATCTTGAGGTGTTCCTTTTCTTTCGCCCAATTCTGCTGCTCGTGAAAATCGCAAGCAAAGAAGAAATTCATCCGCGAAACAACTTGTTCGGCGGAACGGCCCGACTGCTCGATCGCCATCCGGGCGTTTTCATCCTTCTTGACAAGATCGCAAATCGGCTGCAGCGTTTCCGCCGCCGGCAGCTCTTTCAGCCGATCGTGCAGTAGTTCGGAGAGCGCGAATCGGGCCGCCGAATCGGGCCGCGAGGGCAGCATTGCGTTGGCAATCACCTGGCGGTATTCAGCTTCTGCCCAGAGGGCGAGCAGCGGCTGATCCTCCAACTCGTGAGCGATGACGAGGTGGTCGTTGAAATTCTCCGGGCGAATGGCGAGCGCTTTGGCTGCGATCGCGTTGGCTTGGATTACATCCTTCAAATTCCAGTGAATGGCCGCCAGGCGGTACAAAAGCCGCGGATTGTCGTCCACGATGTTGGCTGATTTTTGCATCAACTCCAGTGCCAGCGGCCAGGATTTGCGGAACAGGAGCCAATCGACCATTTCTTGAAGTTGGTCCGCCGACCCATCTTGCAAGTCAAACATGCGGCGGATGACATCGGTGGCGGCGTCGCCGCGATCCAGACTTTGTAGGAGATCGACTTCATAGCGGTAGAGATCGCGGACAATCTCACGGCTGGTGCGATCGGGATTTTTTTCAAGGACTTCGTGCTCGGCTGCGATCGCGCGGCCCCAATCGGCCAGTATTGCTGTCGGCTCGGAGAGGGTTTTGCCATAGAGCCGGAGCCAGACCGCGGAAGGACGCTTGCTGATGCCGACGATCGTGTTGATGTTTTTGTTGAGCTCGATCTTTTCGGCTTGCGTCGGCGGTGGGCCGAGATCGATCACCTGCAGCGCTGCATATTTGGCGAGGGCATCGAGCGACTCAAAGCGAGCCAGGCGAATGAGCGGCCGCACGCCGGCGCGGTCGTCGAGCGCTTTGAGACGATCGATGCGGCTGCGGCGCTCCGGCTCTTGCAGATCGCCATAGTCCTTCAAAATGGCGACGACTCGGGGCGAATCATTCTCCGCGAACCAGCGGACGCTCATGCTCCGGACGAGATAGCGGGCGCGAAGGGCGATTTCGGGATCGTGATGACTTTGGGCGGCGTGCAGAGCGTCGTAGGCTTCGAGCCCGGCCTGAGCCAGCTCGCTTTGGGCTTTTTCGCGAGCGCCAAAATCGTCGGCGCCGAGCTGCCCGATCAGCTTCGTGATGCGATCAACATCCGCGGCCGTCGCTTCGGGCTGAGGGCTGTCGGTAGCCCGCGCAGCGGTCATACCGAGCGCGAACACTAGGAAGATGCTCAAGGCTGTACTGCGTCGAAGAAATTCCATCATGCAAAAACGCCTCGCGGAGCGCCGGCCGGCCATTTTCCCATTCATTAAGTTACTCCCGAGCGATCAGAGGTGACAGAGCAATCGCTGCTACGACTCGTCGGCGCCGTCCATTTCGAGTTGTCGCATTTTTCGATATAAGTTGCTGCGTTGCAGGCCCAATTGCTCCGCGGCGGCCGTCATGTTGCCCCGGACGCGTTCGATGCGCCGTTGGATGTAGTCCCGCTGGAATTCTCGCGTGGCATCGGCCAGCGGCAAGTCGAGCGAAATCTGACCGGTGGCTGAGGCAGTCGGTGAAAGGATGAAGGCGAGGTCGGGAGCGTCGATTTTGTCTTGCTCTTCCGGGGCCAGGAAGGCGAGACGCTCCATGAGGTTACGCAGCTCGCGGATATTACCGGGCCAGAGGTGGGAGACCAGTCGCTTTTTGGCGGCTGCGGTGAATTTCGGCGTGCGGCGGCGGGCCTTGCCGCAAAAATGCTTGAGAAAATACTCAGCGAGAAGCAGGACATCATCGCCGCGGTCTTTGAGCGACGGCAGATCGATCGCTACCACGCTGACGCGGAAATAAAGATCTTCACGGAACCGATGCTGGCGAACTAGCTCGGCCAGGTTTTGATTCGTGGCGGCGATGATCCGCGTGTTCGTGGTGATCGGCATGCTGCCGCCGACGCGGACGATTGTTTTTTCTTCCAGAGCGCGGAGCAGCTTGGCCTGCCCGGCGAGGCTCATGTCGCCGATTTCATCGAGGAACAAGGTGCCGCGGGCGGCCAGCTCGAACTTGCCCTTGTGCATTGCACGGGCATCGGTGAAGGCGCCTTTTTCGTGACCGAAGAGCTCACTTTCCAGGAGCGATTCCGTGAGCGCGGCGCAATTGACCGCCAGCAGTGGCTCTTGGCGGCGGCGGCTTTTGTAGTGAATAAGCTGCGCGACAACTTCTTTGCCGGTTCCGTTCGGGCCAAGCACGAGAACAGATAGCTCGGTGTCAGCCACTTTTTCGATCGTCGACCGCAGAGCCTGAATCGCCGGGCACTCGCCGATGAGTCGCACTCGCTGTTCAGCCTGATCAGCCACGTTTTGGCGGGCCGCCAGAAGCTCTTCCCATTCTTGCGTACTTTCGAGGCCAATTGAGGCGTGATGAGCGATTTCGGCCAATGCCTGCTCGTCATCGGCAGTAAACGAGCCACCGCGCTTGTTGAGCACTTCAAAGGCACCGAAAATGTCGCCGTTCTTACCGGTGAGTGGTACGCAAAGCAGCGACCGCGTTTCGAATTTTAATCGCTGATCGACACGGCGGTCGATCTCGCGCTGCTCAGCGGCGCTGTCCGCATCCACACGCCGCGCCTGGCCCGTGTGAACGACCTGACCGACAATCCCAGAATCGTCAGCGATGCGTAGCTCGCTGCCACTGATGCCCAGAGCTGGCCGGCCGACGAGCGTGTGCGTTTGCTTGTCCCACAGGAAAATGCTGGCCCGCTCGGCATCGAGTAACCTTGCCGCTGCCTCGGCCAGTCGGACCAACAATTTGTCGAGGCCCAGATTCTGCTGCCACTGCGCCGCAATGTCCAGCAGCACGGCGTGGCGCGCGAGCTGGCGATTGACTTGAACGCGGCTATCGACAATTTCCAATGCTTTGGCGAGACACTCCCCAAGCGTTTTCTCGACTTTTGCGGAAATCGGCCGCTGCCCGCGATAGACAGCCAGTACTTCGCTTGTTGAGCGATTTCCCAATAGCGGACCGATCTGCCAGCCCCCCTCTTCAATCCAATCACCGCGATCGAGCGCGTCGCTGATTAACTCGATTGGCAGCGTGCGGCTCGGTCCTGAGGTCACTAGCGGCTGCCAGTTGCCCTTGACGACATGCAAAAGCGCGGCGAAGTCGTAACCCGCCGTCCGCGCCAGGGGGGGAAATGTTTCTTGCAGGAAGCGACGCCGGTCCGTTTGCGTGGCAGCCTCGCAGAACAGGAATGCCACAGCTTCGATAAATTCCGGCGCGACGGCACTTCCCGATCGATCCGCAGGATGCGAAAAAGTCGTCATGTCGTTTAGTCTTACTGTATTCGATCTGAGTCCAAGGGGCTATTTGAAAAAGACACGATTTCCGGCATCTGCAAATCAGATTGAATAAGACTGGGCGACAAGTAGAATAGGGACATGAATCAACGCATCGACGCGATTTTTGAAAAGGGAATCTTTCGACCGGAGGTTCCTGTGCATATTGCGGAAGGGCAGCGGGTGTCATTGAATGTTGAATCGCCATCCGCCGCTCTGGACGACATTCGAGATGTGAAGGACCTTCTCGACGCCGAATTCATGGACTCCTGCCGGCAATCTACCGGCGATGTGCCATCGCTGGCCCAAACGCGGAAACTGCTCAGCGCGCTTCAGGGCTCCTTGGCCGAGCGGGTATCGCAGGAGCGGGACGAGCAGTAAATGTCTCGTTACTTTCTCGACTCCAGCGCCTTGGTCAAGCGCTATCATCAAGAGAGCGGCACGGAGGAGGTCGAAAGGCTATTCCAGCGAACTGGCGATCGCCTTTTCATTTCTCGGCTGGCACTAGTTGAGATCCATTCTTGCTTTGCGCGGCTGGTGCGCGAGGGCGTGCTGGCAGCGGGAGATTTTGGTTCGCTCGTTGCGAGAGTAGAAGCCGACGTGGCGTCGGGTCTCTTGATCGTCGCTGCCCTCAGCAATCCTCGCCTCAATGAAGCGTCGGTGCTTCTGGGCACGCACGGCCTGATACACCCGATACGGACGCTCGACGCGATCCACCTGGCAACTGCTCAAGCCTTGGATCGTCGCGCGAATTTAACGGCATTTATCGCTGCCGACAAAAGACTTCTGGCGAGTGCAATCGCCTGCGGACTCGCGATTCTCGACGTGGCTTGAATTACCTAGCTACGCGAGAAGTATCCGGCGTGGCCGGTAATACCTCGAAATGTTATCTTTTGAACGTGCCGTGGAATGGCAAAAGCGTCCTGATAGGGAGACCGCGATGGGCATGTTCGACGGAAAAAAGGGGCTGATCCTGGGCGTGGCGAACGACCGGTCGATCGCCTGGGCAATTGCCCAGTTCATCATGAAAGAAGGCGGCGTTTGCGGGTTTAATCATTTGCCGGATAAGCCCGACGACGAGCGGCAGCGGAACCGGCGGCGGGTGACGCAGTTGACCGACCAATTCAAGGACCAGGCCAAGTTCGTGCTGCCACTGGACGTGCAGAAGGACGACAACATCGCCGCGTTCATGGGCAAGGCCAAGGAAGAATTCGGCCAGATCGACTTCCTGCTGCACTCGATCGCCTTCGCGACGCTCGACGATCTGAAAAAAGACTCGATCGCCTGCAGCCGCGACGGCTTCAAGCTGGCAATGGAGATCAGCGCGTATAGCTTGCTGGCCGTGGTGAACGCGGCGCGCGATATGTTCAGCCCACAAAGCGCAGTGCTCACGCTGACGTATTTTGGCGGCGAGCGGATTGTGCCGGGCTACAACATCATGGGCGTCTGCAAGGCGGCGCTCGACGCGTGCATGAAGTACGCTGCCTTCGATCTGGGGCCAAAGGGCGTGCGCGTCAACGCATTGAGTGCCGGACCGCTGAAGACGCTGGCCAGCTCCGCCGTCGGCGCCAAAGGCATGGAAGACCTCTATGCCGCCGTCGCGCCGATGGCCCGCAATGTCACTCATGAAGAAGTCGGCCGTGTCGGCGCGTGGCTACTGTCGCCGATGTCCGACGGCATCACCGCCGAAATCGTCCACGTCGATGCCGGCTACAACGCGATGGGTTCGCCGGGGCGCATGCTCGATCAGATACAGAAAACGCTGTAGGGAACGCCCTCCGTGGCGTTCCGAGAACTAGCAGACATCGGCACGCCACAGAGGGCGTGCCCTACAAAGGGGTTCGGTCAGGGCTTTATTCCAAAGCGATGTCGCCCGATTTCGAATCCCGATAGACCACGATCGCTCGTCGCGGCTTGGTATGTCCATCAAAGTCGCCATCGCCGTCGTTGAGCAGAATGGCTGTTTCCTGATCGGGCAGCGACCGGAAGGTGTACCACTTGCCGCTCTCTGGGAATTCCCCGGTGGAAAAATCTTGCCCGGCGAAACCGCGGAGGCGGCGGCTGTTCGTGAGTGTCTGGAAGAAACGGGTGTTCGAGTCGAAAACGTTTTGCATCTTTCCTCCGTGAGTCATGCGTACGAACACGGTACCGTGGCGCTGGATTTCATCGCCTGCCGGCCGGTTGAGGACGAGCAGGCGACGCCACGATTGCCATTTCGATGGGTGCCGCGAGGCGAATTAGGAAAATACGAGTTTCCAGCCGCGAATCGGCAGATATTGAATCAACTTTTGAAATAGCAACAGAGCACTACTGCTTTCACGACAATGAAGACGCGGCCAGCGGCTCATTTGCGTGTCGGCAGGCCGCCAGACTTCACAACGTCAACCCGCGCGAAGACAAGCACCTCGGTGGGCTGTGATTTGCCCGCGGCAAGCGGTTTATCTTTGCGAATATGGCTTAACAGAGAGGTCTTTCCGAGCTCAATCTCCGACGCAGCATCTAATTGGAACGAAGCCGGTCGCGGCATTGTTTGGTCCGTATTCTGTTTTGATGAATCAGGCGAAATTTTGACTCGGTATTCCAGCCGGATATCGCCGCTTCCGAGCGAAATGGGCACCACGTCGAATTCTAAGGAGTTGTGAATCGCCAGGGACGCCGGGCGTCCGTCGAGAGTGATCAAAGTCGCGTGGCACAACGTGCGTGCCAGGCTGTTTTGTTCAAGAGATTTTAAGAAGGGGAGAAGTTGATCGGCTGGAAATGACGCTTGGGTGATCGATTCAATGTTTTCCGCCCGAGTGTGCTTAACGCCGCCCGCCGTAATCTGTGCCCAGTCAAATCCCAGGTTACGTAGTTTGTCGATCGGCACTTCCACGACCCAGAAATCCACTTGCAACTTTCTGGGCCGATCATCAGACGAACCACTATCATCGGCTCGGCTGACGGACGCCGATACGAAAAGTAGCATTCCACAAAGGAACCGGCTCGCGCGGATGTGGTTTGCAGCACCTGCCATTTCCACCTCAGCTGATAGTTCCCCTTGCAATTCTCCGGGACCAGAGTTGGTCCCAGCTAAGAGCGAACTAATAGCTCTTTGCCGCCATTGCCGCACGGCCATTTCCCGCGAATTGCGGTGTGCGAATGCCGATCGGTGCTTGCACTGCAGGCGTTGCTGCTGGCATTGCCATTTCGCCGACGCCAGCATCGGCGGTCGTTGGTGCCAGCGTCCCACACCACGTTTCGTGTGTCCGGCCGCACCGTTCGTCGCCCTGATAGAAGCACAGCAACGTGAACGCGTCGCAGGCGGCCAATTCCTGGCTGCCGGTGAGCATTTGCGTCGGTTGATACGACCGGCGGCAGCAGCCCGCATTGAAATATGTCTGGTTCAGCACATAGCCATCAGCGTGACTGGCGTCGAGCGGAACCGTTTCAGCGTGATGCGTA
>DASXLL010000258.1:0-2264 GCA_036496265.1 Pirellulaceae bacterium
ATTCAACGTGGATTCGCTGCTGGCATATTCAGCGGTGTGCGGAACAGGGCTGGATACGATTCCGTTGCCAGGTGATATCAGTATCGAGCAGTTGGAGCGGATGTACTCCGATGTGGCATCGCTCGCGTTGAAGTGGAATAAGCCACTCTCAGCGCGGTTGCAACCGGTTCCGGGTAAGAAGGCGGGCGACATGACGGAGTACCAGGATCCGTTTCTTTTCAACACCACGATTCACGCTGCGCCCTAATTGTTGAGTGGTGCAGGACTAAATCGAGGATCAAACTAGTCTGGGAACCGGCACTGGCAGTTCTAACAGTGTCGAAGCAGGAGACGGCAGCCTAGACTTCTTGCGATCGGCGTTCAAAATTTGCAGGAGTTGACTATCGAATGAGCTCTGCCATGAAAAAGCTCCAAGTTCTTCTGATCGTTGTAATGCTGGCGATACCTTGCGGCTTCGCTCAGAAGGTCAAAGTGGGATACAACAAGAGCGTCGACTTCTCAAAATACAAAACCTACACGTTGAAGATGCCGCCTCCTCCCAACGCAAGGCCGCTGTTGTATGCGTCGGTGATCGGATCTATCCGGCACGGTATCGAAGAAAAGGGACTGGTAAGCGTGGAGAAGGACGGCGACCTCACGGTGATTCCCGCCGGCAGCCTGGACTATGGACTGGATTCCGACGTAAATCCGATTGCGGATACTTGTGCGAACTGTCAGGCGCCACAGGTGGATGTGCTGCTGTGGGCCGGATTCGAGCCACCACCCGGATCCTCGGGTAAACCTCAGCCGACGGGAATTCTGCGATTGGATTTTATTGACCGGACAAGTAACAAGATGGTCTGGGTTGGAACGGTAGAGCAGAAGCTCAACCCGCAGAAGGCAGATCAGTCGCTGCAGAAGGTCGGCGCGGCAATCGCAAAGTTATTGGCGGAGTACCCGCCGAAAGCGAAGTAAGTGCAGGCTGGCCGCAACAGGAGCAAAGCGTGGCGTCCCCGCAGTTATTGGCATATGTATGGAAGTGCAGGAAAAGCAGATTCTTCGCGCACCATCCCCGAACTGAAAGGCGTTCGGGGCTCCGTTCGCTCAGAATGACACCGCCAACTTAGAGTTGCCGCTTCACGTAGCGGCGGCCTTGTATTTCGTATTCGCCGCCGGCAACGCAGGCGATGGCTTCAGAGTAGGCGATGTGCTCTTCGACGAGGATGCGCTCGGCGAGGGAATGCGCGTCGTCGGATTCGAGAACTGGGATTGCTCGCTGGAGGATGATGGCGCCGTGGTCGAGGTGCTCGTCGACAAAGTGCACGGTGCAGCCGGCCACCTTTACGCCGTAGTTGAAGGCTTGCTGCTGAGCGTCGAGTCCGGGGAAAGCGGGTAGCAGGGAAGGGTGAATGTTGAGGATGCGGTTGGGGAATGCGGCGATGAAGCTGGCCGAGAGCAGGCGCATGTAACCGGCGAGACAGACGAGATCGACGTTGTGCTCGCGAAGGCAGGCGATGAGGTCGGCGTCGTGGTCGGCGCGGGGGCGGCCCTTGGATATGAGCACTGCGGTGGTGAGGCCGAGATCGCTGGCGGCTTGAATGCCGGGAGCATCTGCAACGTTGGAGATTACGATCGCGATTTCGGCGTTATCGAGACGGCCTTCTCGGATGTTGCGGGCGATGGCGAGGAAGTTGGAGCCGCGGCCGGAGAGCAATATGCCCAACCGAAGCGGCTTGTCTTCCCCGCTCATGTGTACTGAACCCGGTGATCGCCTTTGATTACGCGGCCGATTACGTAGAACTTTTCTTCGGCGCGGTCGAGCAATGTTTTAGCGCGGGTGAATTTGGCCGCCGGAATCACGGCGATGAGGCCGACACCCATGTTAAAGGTGCGCATCATCTCGTCCTGCGAAACCTGGCCCAGGTCGCGGAGGTGGTCGAAGATGGGCAGGACGGGCCAGGAACCGAGTTCGATTTGAGCAGCGATTCCCTTGGGCAGGATACGCGGCAAATTCTCAGTGATGCCGCCGCCGGTGATGTGTGCCATGCCTGCGGTCATGCCCGCGGCAACAAGCTTCTGGATGACGTGGAGATAGCTGCGGTGCGTCTTCATGAGCGCGGCGCCGGCCTTCTCTTTGATAGCGGTAACGTACTGGCTGGGCTTGTAGCCGGCAACGTCGAACATGAGCTTGCGGGCGAGCGAGTAGCCGTTAGTGTGGAGGCCTGTAGAGGGGAATCCGATGAGAACGTCGCCGACCTTGATCTCGGCTCCGGTGACGAGCTTGT
>DASXLL010000259.1:0-3129 GCA_036496265.1 Pirellulaceae bacterium
GATCGCCTTCTTGCACGGCGACGACGAGCGGCTGCTGGCCGAAACGATTCGGGCAGGCAAGCACGACCTGGTGTGTCACGGGCACACGCACGTGGTGCGGCAAGAAAAGATCGGCAAGACGCTCGTGCTGAATCCCGGGGCGCTGTATCGGGCCAATCGGCACACAATAGCCGTGGTCGAGCTGCCAACGCTACGGACAGAAATCATTACGGTTTGATCATCGCCGTGTGAGTGAAGGAAGCTCCCCTCCGTCCCCGCCCTCTCCAGCAAGGGACGAAGGAGTGTTTCCAGTTTCAGCCAGCCAAGCGCAGGCGGTGTGGTTCCATGGGAATGACTTCGTCGCCGCGGAAGCGGTACTGCATGAGGTACGCGTCTTCGGTCGTGTCTTCGTAGAAATCGCGGAGCACGCTGACGGCGCGGAATCCGCAGGAGCGGAAAAACAGTTGCGCGGCCAGGTTCGTTTCGCGAACTTCGAGCAGAATGCGATTGCGGCGCTGCGTCGAGAGCTTGCCGATGAGCTTGGTCACCATTTGGCGGCCGACGCTGGTGCGACGGAACCGCGAATTGACGGCAAAGTTCAAGATATGGAGCCGCGATTTGTGCAGCTCGTAAATCATGAAGCCGACGATTTGATCGTCGTGCTCGGCGACCATGCCGATGCAGTTGCGTTGCCGTAAACAGCGGAGAAAATCGTTTTCACACCATGGAAATTCGAAACTGTCCGCTTCGATGGCCAGCGCGTCTGGCATGTCGCGGCGAATCATCCAGCGGATGTGGATCTTGATCGCTTCACCATTCAAAGTTTCGCCATTGAGCATTTCGCTTTTTAGCGTTTTGTTGAAATGAGAGCTCATCGAGGGCCTCCTTCCTTGTCGGCCTGCGGTTTTGCTGCCCTGGTTCTGTCGAGCGGCGTGGGCTTCGTGCCGCGCCACACTGTCTTTTACTCCCGACTGACCCAGTCGGGCGAGCGTCGAGCGGCACGGCGGAAAACTGCTTGACCCGTTGCCGATTCGGCGTGGGGGCCAAAGTTAACAAATCGGTCCCGGCGTGCCAAGACGAATGCGGCGCGAGATTCGTACGCGCTGCGTGCCAGTACGCTAAGGTGCGGCAAAACCCTGCACAGGTTGCACGCGGCGAGCATGCCACAGAGAAAAAATAGATGCCGCGATGATGGCCACGCCGACGATAGCAGGCGTGAGCCAGAGCCACCAGAGAACACCTATTGACAAACCTAGCCATTGCGGGCCATTGCTGACATGAACATTTGACAACCGAGTGAAGCGGAGCGCGACGATTAGGGCGATGGTCAGCAAAGCAACGAGCGCGGCGACGAAGTAGCGGCGTGCGACACTGACGACAGCGCGCTCAGGATATTCGACCTGCAGCGGCGCGGCATCGCCGTGGGTCATGGCGAATGTTAGTCGATGATTGGACGACTGTTGTGCGGCGGCCAGGTGCAGCCAATCGGAAACGATCGATGGTTGTGGCGACTGCGCCTCGGGATTGGAGGCGTTCAGTTTTTTGGTCAGTTTGGCTTGCTCTTGGTCCACCGCATTAAGCTCGGCGTCGGTGGCTGGGTTATATTCCTCAGGCGAGGCTGCGGATTTGGCCGCGACCAAGTCGGCGCGGCTGGCCGCGAAGCGCCGCGACCAGGGAACATACCAACGGGCAACGTCGTCGCTGGTTTCGTCGAGCAGTAAGTTGCTGGCGGCATCGACCGAGGCGGCTGCGCCTGCTAGCCGCAACTGCAAGTGCCGCAGCGGCGTAATCGACGTGCCGGACGGTTGGCTGGCTGGTCCGGCTTCAATGGGCGAGGCAATGCTCCACAAAGTGCGCTCGACCGGCAGATCGACGAGGCTGGGCGCGGCGAATTGGGGCCGAGTTGCTCCTGTAGTGTCGCGATCGCTGGCGAAAATTACTTCTAAATGGCGCGGCAATTTGTTGTCGCCTAGCCAAACGGTCCAGCGGTTTTCGCCGACCGGCGAAAGTTGGGCAGGAACGGCATCGAGTTGGGCCTGCACAAGGTGCTGATCCTCGGGCAATTGCAGATCGCAAGTGGTTGCGCCAGCGGGATCGAGATCGAAGGCGGCCACACCGCGGCTTTCGCCGCTGGAATCCCAAGACCACTGGATATCGGCCAGGCGAACTTGGGCGGTTTCGTTGCTGCGCTCGATGGAGCGGAGTTCCGCACGACTGCGATTGCCGACCAATTGATAGCTGCGATAAGCGCCCGGTTCCGTGACCATGGTGGTGATGGTTTCGGGCAACGTCCGCGGAACCAGTCCGCGTGTGTCCCAGGCGAGTTGTTGATTTTCCAAGCGGCGAGGCAACAGCAAAAACCTGGTTTGGCGGATCGCGCCGACCACGCGGACGTCGGGAGCGGTGGCGCGCTGGCCGGCGGCGATGGTGAGCGGGCCGGAAATTTGCAACTGCACGCGATCTTTGAGGGGTGTTTCAGGACGCACGACGAGTTGGCGGCGGTTTTCGCCAATGATTTCCTGAACCGACGAAGGGAGTGGCGGGGAAATTTCGAACGGGCCGACCCAATTTGCCGGCAGATCGAAATGGAGCGTGTCGACGACGCCGGAATCGATTTGCAAATTGACGTTGAGCGTTGCCAGCCAGGCATCGGCACTGCGGCTGAGCGTGGTGGCCTGGAAGACGCGAACTTGCGGGCGGTTTTGTTCGACGTGGAGCAGCACCGGCTGATAGTCCTTGCCGATTAGCACCTGCAGTAATTGTGGGCCTGCCTGTTGCGACGCGGATTTTTCGGTGGGTGCTTCCAGCAAGCCGACGCGTTGGGCATCGGAAATTGCCGCGGCATGATCGGGCTCGGGCAGCGGCGGGAGGCCGGCGAAATCGGCAACAGTGGTGAGCACTTCAGGACGACGGAAAATGTGTGCGCGAAAACCGTCAGGAGCGGCGCCGTCGATGCTGATGTGCGGCAAGGTGAAATCGGCTTCGTCGGAGATGGAAATGTGGCCGACTAGCGTGAGATCGCATGGCCCGTTGGTTGGTGTTGTGAGAAACACGGTTGCCAAGTCTGGCCGGCTGCGCGACCAGCGACTGGGTTGGGCAGTGTTTTGATCGCGAACGGCAATGCTGTCGATTTCCAAGTTCGTCGGAACG
>DASXLL010000260.1:0-5671 GCA_036496265.1 Pirellulaceae bacterium
CCGCCCAACATCCGCACCCGTAAACCTTCGTCGTGGCACCGTTTGACGACGCTCAGCAGCTCCTCTCGTGAGGTCGGCTCGGCGAAAAACTGGGCGGTGCCGCCGAGCTTAAACCATGTCCGCTCCGCCAGCGGCACTTGCTCTCGCACACAGGGAATTCCGGTCATTGCTGCCATAATCGATGCCTCACGGTCACTGGTCCCAATGTTGACGGGAACGGCTGAAAGCGTCAATCGAGAATGCCGGGTTTGCCCGTTTTACCAGGTCAGCCGCCTTCAGGGGTCTGCCACTGGCGAAGTGCCTCATACGCCGCGACCGCCACGCTATTTGATAGGTTGAGGCTGCGGACATCGGGGCGAATTGAGATTCGCAGGCGGCGATCGGCAAACTCGTCGAGCAACGCGTCCGGCAGGCCATTCGATTCGCTGCCGAACACCAATACGTCGCCCCGTAGAAAGCTGGCGTCAAGATACGACCGTTCGCCTTTCTTGGTATAGAGCCAGGGCCGCACGCCCGGCAACGCCGACTTGAGCGCGGCCCAATCATCCACGACTTCCCAATGGAGATATTCCCAATAATCGAGCCCGGCCCGGCGCAAATGGTAATCGTCCACTCGAAAGCCGAGTGGTCGAATCAGCCAGAGTTTGGCGCCGACTGCCACGCACGTGCGACCCACGCTCCCGGTGTTATAGGGAATCTCTGGCTGATGGAGCACGACGTGCAGCAGCGGCTCGTAGGTAGCGGGCATAGTAGACAGTGATTAATTGGAGACGGGCTCATCCCGCAGTTTATACTAGCCAATTCATTATGGCGGCTTCTCCTCCTTAACGTGAGTACGCGAAAGGCAAATTGATGACCATTGGCTTCGGCATCGTCGGCTGTGGCACGATTAGCCGGTTTCACGCACGGGCAATTGCCGACGTGCGCGGCGCTAAGCTGATCGCATGTTGTAGTGCCCGACCGAAGTCGGCTGAGAAGTTTGCGACCGAGCTGGGCTGCATCGCCTACCCGACGCTCAGGGAAATGCTTGCTGATCCGCGGGTGAATGCGGTGACCGTCACGACGCCCAGCGGAGCGCACCTGGAACCGGCCGTCGCGGCAGCCCGGGCGGGCAAACATGTCGTCGTCGAAAAGCCGCTCGAAGTCACGCTGCGCAAGTGCGACCGCATTATCCGCGAGTGCGAACGGAATCACGTGCAGCTGGCCGCCATCTTTCAATCGCGGTTTCACGAATCGGCCAGAAAACTCAAGCGCGCGATCGACGGGGGCCGCTTCGGCCGGCTGACCATTGGCGACGCCCACGTCAAATGGTTTCGTTCGCAGGAGTACTATGACAGCCGGCCGTGGCGAGGCACCTGGGCGCTCGATGGCGGCGGCGCGCTGATGAACCAGGCGATTCACAGCGTCGATCTCCTGACCTGGTTGATGGGCCCGGTTGTTGAAGTTCGCGCGCTCACCGCGACACTGGCTCATAAGCGGATAGACGTCGAAGATGTGGCGGTAGCATCGCTGCGATTCGCTAACGGCGCGCTCGGAGTGATCGAGGCCACCACCGCCATCTATCCCGGCTACCTGAAGCGAATCGAGATTCACGGCACGGAAGGCTCGGCCGTTTTGGAGGAAGAGGATTTAAAGGTTTGGGACTTCGCCAGCCCGCGAAAAGAGGACAAGGCGATCTGCGATGGCGCGGCAACACCAAAAAGCGGTGGTGGCGGCGCCAGTGATCCGGCGGCCATCGGTCATCATGGCCATGCCAAGCAGCTTCAGGACTTCGTCGATGCGATCCGTAAGCAGCGCGCTCCGGCAATCGATGGCCACGAAGGTCGTCGTTCGATCGAAATCATCCTGGCAATCTATAAATCGGCCGAATCTGGCAAACCGATTGCTCTGCCGCTCAAGTCCGACCCTGTCCTAAAAGCACGCAGCCGACCGACTAAAAAGTGATAGCGACCGCCTCGAAAACCGCTCTTCCACGGTAGCCCACCGTGATGCAACAATCGTCGGTCCCGACCGTGATATCGGGTCATTTGTGCGAACGCACTTTTGGAAAGGATTCCAAACCGTGTGGCAGCGAACTATCGATTTCAGCGTCTACTTCGTCGTGCGGATTTTTGCCGCGGTCGTGCAAGCCGTGCCCCTCGAGATTTGCGAGCGCGGGGCCGAAGTTTTGGCGACTCTCTTCGGCCGCGTGTTGCGAGTCCGCAAGCACGTGGTCGACGAGAATTTGCGAATCGCCTTTCCGAATCTCACCGAAGCGGATCGCGACCAAATCACCTGGCGAATGTGGCGGCACCTGTTCTTGATGTGTGCCGAGATCGCGCAGACGCCGCGGAAAGTCCACCGCACCAACTGGCGCGAGCACTCGCGGATCGTCGATCTGGAAGCGTTCGTGCGCACTCTGCTTTGCAGCCGTCCACTTGTCTTGATCTCCGCGCACTACGGCAACTTCGAGCTCGGCGGATACTTGATGGGCCTATTTGGCTTCCCCACCTATACCGTGGCACGCAAGCTCGACAACCACTACCTCGACCGGTTCGTTAATGAATTTCGCGGACGTACTGGGCAATATATCTTGCCAAAAAACGGCAGCAGCGAGCGGATTCAGGAGCTCATCAGCAGCGGCGGAATTCTCACGCTGCTTGGCGATCAGTCGGCCGGAAAAAAGGGATGCTGGGTCAACTTTTTCGGCCGCCCGGCCTCGACACACAAAGCGGTCGCTTTGTTTTCGCTCGGCAACGAAGCACCTACGATGGTCAGCTACGCCCGCCGGCTAGGCGGACCGCTGCATTACGAAGTCGGTCCGGCGGCCATTGTCGATCCTCGCGCGGCTGATTTCAATCTGCGGACAGTGCCTTCGCTGGCCCAATGGTACACCGATCACTTGGAGCAATTGATCCGTGAGGTGCCCGACCAATACTGGTGGCTCCACAAACGTTGGAAGGGGCAACCCACGGCAAGGGCGCTACGGCGGTCCGGGGTGACAAGCGCGGCCGCGTGACTCGTAAAGCGCGTGTCCTTGCGGAACGGGCGCCGCATCGCTCATCGTACGCAAAGCACTGTTCGCGTATGAGACGCCTCCCGCAAATTACTCCTGGCGGTTAGGATAATCGGTTGGTGCCGCCGACCCATCCCTCGCCAGCCACCCGTTGCCGTGTACGACTTCCGGCCCTTTCTGAACTCTGATCCGCCACACCTCACCGAAATCTGGCGGAGCCAGCCGTCGCAGCGGGGCGTGATGCAACCGATGTCGGTTGGGCTTTTCGAACAGCTTATCTTTTCAAAGCCATATTTCGAACATGAGGGCCTCATCCTCGCGCTGAAAAACGGCCATCCCATCGGTTTCGCTCATGCCGGATTTGGTCCGAACGACGCGGCCGACGCGGTTTCCACGGAAATGGGCACGACCTACGTACTAATGGTCGATACCGCTCATCGCGACCCGTCGGTTGCCGACGAGCTGTTGTTCCGCTCGGAAGCTTATTTGAAGGAGCGGGGCGCGAAAGTCATCTATGGCGGCGGCATTCGCCCACTCAATGCTTTTTACCTCGGATTATACGGGGGCAGCGAACTGCCGGGCATTTTATCGACCGACACTGTGTTCTTGGACGCCTGTCGGCGTAATGGCTACCGCGAAATCGATCAGGTCCTCGTCTTGCAGCGCGAGCTGGCCCAATTCCGCCCGGCCGTCACTTGGGAACAGCGACGACTGCGTCGCTCGGCTGTTTGTAACGAATGTTATGCGCCTCCGCCAACGTCTTGGTGGGAAGCCTGCACCACCGGAGCATTTGAGCGCTTGAATCTATCGCTTCAAAACGCTGCTGGCGGTCAGCCTTTGGCTAATGTGGGCTTCTGGGATATTGAGCCCCTATCAACCGGTTGGGGCGCTGCGACCGCAGGCATGTTCGACTTACATGTCTCTACCGAGGCGCGCCGCCAGGGCTTGGCGACTTTCTTGCTCGGCGAAGCATTCAACCGACTTCGCGGCCGCGGTATCGTGCTCGTCGAAGCGCAGACCATGCGCGGCAACACGCCGGCGCTAGCCATGTATCAGAAGCTCGGTTTCCAAACGGTCGACAGCGGCTACGTGTTTCGCAAGGGCGAGTGACACGAAGCAGAAGTTGCAGCGTTGCACATCTACGCAAATCAGCGCTCGCGATGAGCCATCGTATCTGCTTCCACAGCAAGGGCGAGCGCCTCACGTCCATTTTGCTCGGTGATCCGGCGAATGTGCCCGCTGTCCTCAATCCAGGCCAACTGATCCTCGAGTAAAAAGCGCACCAACTCGCCATAACGGTGCATTTTGAGGTTTTTGCTGCCGTCACTTATTTCCACCATCTGGCAGACGTCAAGCGATTTGTGCCGGCCCCAGCAGACCCGGTCCTTGCCGCTGTATGAAGCTGCGATCTCCAGCCGCGCGCCTGGGAACAATTCGCCCAGGATCTGGGCGTCGGCTTCGTTCACGACTGCATGGATGGTCGCCCGAACCGGTATCCATTCGTCAAGCCGCACATCGCCCCGCTCGAATACAAGCCGCAGCTCTTGGCGGTCCATGCGGCCGGGTTGAGTGAAGCCGTGATAAAAGTTCACGAGCACATCATCGCGGTAACGCACGGTGCACTGGACCTGATCTTCGATCGCGGTGCCGGGCCGCAGACAAACCTGCGCCGCCTCAACTCGCCCAGGCCCCAGCCAACCTGCAAACAAATCAAAGAAGTGGACCCCGTGCTCGACAAAAATGCCGCCGCTCTTGCTCCGATCCCAAAACCAATGCGACGGCGGCAAGTTCTCATCGCAAGCGTAGTTTTCGAAGTAGGCGTGGACCAGTTTGCCAAGCGGTTCGCGCTCCAACAGACCGCGGACCGCGTCAAACAGCGGGTTGTACCGCTGCATCAAATTTGTCGCGAGCAGCAATCCGCGCTCGCGGGCCGCGGCGATCATTTCATCCGCTTCGGCGGGAAGCAATGCGGTCGGCTTCTCGACCAATACATGCTTGCCAGCCCGCAGCGCCTGCATCGCGTGCGTATGGTGCAGGAATGGCGGAGTGGCAATGTAGACCAGATCGAGTCCCGGCACCCCGAGCAAAGTCTCGATCTCTTTAAAGTCAGGCAATCCGAAGCGCGCGGTGGCGGCGCTGGCGGCCTCCGGATGCGTCGCAGCCATACCCACGAACCAAACGCCAGGAATCTGAGCGAACTGCTGCAGTGCAAACAACCCGAACCCGCCGCAGCCAACAACGCCGATCCCGACGTGTCGCTGCTCAACGCCCATAAGATGCTCGAGCTCGATGGATGACTTGGCGATTCAACTCGGCGACAGAAACACCAGGCAGCTATGTCTTTGGCCGGTTCTTGTCCTGTTTCGCTTTCATGTCTTGTTTTTGTTGCGTCGCCTTTTGCTTTTTGCTCTTGTCCTTGTCTTTCTTTCCACCTTTGTCGCCCATTGCATAATCCTTTCCTGTTGTCGGTCGTTCCTACAACTGTGACCCGCCGCGCGGCTGCGCTAGTAGCTGGCCCGTCAGACGCCGCCAGAACGAGCAGATCAATTCGGGTCAAAGCGGCAGCCGCGATAGCAGCACGCAATCAGCCTATGCCCGCCGTCGCTGTTTGTCCACACGGCGCCTTGAGAGGCGGTTACAGTTGACGGGCTCTAATTTACGTAACGTCGATTCAGT
>DASXLL010000261.1:0-8665 GCA_036496265.1 Pirellulaceae bacterium
TTATGACAAAGACGATGGGAGCGTGGTGGATTGGTAATGCCCAGAAGTCTCACTCAGATGCCGAAGAGCCGATCAATACGGCTGAATCATTTTTAAACCAGCCACGACGCCATAATGCTTGATGTTAAACGTGGCCAACTCCTCGTTCAATCCAATGGCCGTGTGTGCAATGAGGGCATCGAGCAAGCCGAGGTTGTGGCTCAAGTGATAGCCGGCGAAGTCGACCAATGCGCGCTGACAGTCCGAATCGTTGGGCCAGTGGAGCGCGTAACTGCCAAAAATATGTTCGACACGCTGTTGCTCGGCTTTGTTTTGGCACCCTTGGAGGAGTTCCATGACCACCAGACCGGGCACACCCAGCGGCGCCACTCCAAGTCCTTGGAGCCATGCTACGGCGGGCGGATGGCCACGCATGATATCGACAGCGACATCCGTGTCGAGCAATGTCATTTATCACGGCTCCGCGACTGCGCTTGGTCCCGAAGTCGTCGAGCAAATTCTCGAGTATCGCCAATGTCCGTACGATCAGCCCAGATGCCGACGAGGCCCGAGTTCAGTAGCTCAGCGGCCGTCATCATTGGCAGCGCCGCTTTCGAAGGCGGCGTGATCGGCTCGATGGTGACACGAACATCCTGGTGCGCTTCCGCCTCTCCCGCTGGCAAGGAAATGTGAAGCTTGCCGTCGCTGCTCACTCTGGAATTGACGACTACACGATTCATAGCGAGTTCCTGGTACGGCCACACTCATCAATCGGTGAATTGTACCGCGCCTGCATGATGAACAAACGATTGTCTGCGGTTTTCACGCATGACACGAAGAATCCCTATTCACCACTCACTTCCCCAACGCCAATTTTGACGTCAAATAGCGAAGAATGTCGCGCACGGAGAAAATTCCGACGGTCTGGCCCTGATTATTGACGACGGGCACGTGCCGATAGCCGCCGTGATCCATGCGATGCACGGCGAAGGCGATTTTGGCGGTGGGCGGCAGCGATTCGACTTTGCTGGTCATGAATTCCGAGATGGGCCGGCTGCCCAACTCGGACGCCTTGTCGCCAAGTTTCAAGAGCGCATCGCGCTCCGTGAAAATGCCAACGGTCTTGCCGTTTTCCTCGGCCAGCAGGCAGCCGACGCGATGGTCGGCCAATAGCTTCAGGCATTCGCGAACGGGCGTTTTCGGCGAGACCATCAATGGCTGCCGGCCTTGAAACAAGCCAACTCGGTCAGCGAGCAAGGCCCGCTCTACAGCCGTCGCCGGCACCGGCAAATACGACTCCATCAACGGCTGGCCGCACACTTCGCACGTATCCTCACCTGCAATCACATCGTTACCACAATGGGGACAGGGCATCAGCATGATGGACTCCCGGGCGCGAATAGCGGGCATGATAGTAGCGGGCACGATCGAGAAGTTGCACTTGGCAATGTAAGGCATTTGTTGGGCGGAAGGCAATGTCCGATCCAATGTCGCCTTTCGCTCCGCGAAAGGGCGGGGCTTTCGCGGAGCGAAAGCCGACACTTTTCACTACAATGGCCGCCTATGTCTTGCACCATCCGCCTGGCGACCGCCGACGATCTGCCGGCGATCAACGACATTTACAATTACTACGTCCAGCGCTCGACTTGCACCTACCAGCTTGAGCCGGACATGCTGGCAGCGCGCCAAGCCTGGTTTGCGGCCCATCCTCCGGATAAATATCCGGTGACCGTCGGCGAGATCGGCAGCGGGAAAAATGCCAGCGAGGTGGTCGCCTGGGGCGCGTTATCGAAATTCCGGGAGCGAGCGGCCTATGCACCGAGCGTCGAAGCATCGATTTATGTGCGCCACGACATGCACCGCCGCGGCATCGGGCGGGTTTTGCTCCTCGATCTCATTCAGCGGGCCAAGGACCTCGACTTTCACACGCTGATCGGCGGCGTCAGCGCCGATCAAACCGCGAGCCTCGCTCTGCAAGAGGGCCTCGGCTTTCAGCGGGTCGCGCATTTCAAGGAAGTTGGCTATAAGTTCGGCCAGCGGCTGGATGTGATCTTTCTGCAGCTCATGCTGGATGAGCGGCCTGCGTGAAGCAGGCGGCGAAAAAAAGCGTAAGAACGTGGCCAATAAACTACGCTGGCCGGCGAATACTTTTTTTCGAGTTGCTATCGCCTTTTCGATTGGCCGCAAATTACATTGTGCGGCAGCCGGGCGGTGGTTGGGCTCAGCATAGTTATCGCGTCTAAGGAATCAGTCTAATGTCGATGGATCCCACGAATCCTTACTCGTCGCCCCCGCCTGGTGGTGGAATGCAGCCGCCAATGCGGCCCGTCATTGGCATGGATTACATGCGGATGATTACTTATGTGTTTGAGAACCCGAACTGGTTCATGAATCTTCTGCTAGCCGCATTGTGCTCATTGATTCCGGTCATCGGCGGGTTGGTCGTCCAGGGCTACCGCTATGAGGCGGCAATCTTGTTGATTTCCGAAGGCGGACGCCGCTACCCGGATTTTGATTTCAGCAAATTTGGCGACTATCTCATGCGCGGTCTGTGGCCATTTTTGGTTGGGCTGGTGTTCATGTTGGGTATCGCGATAATCGCCATGGCAGTCATTTTTATTCCGGGAGCAATTGTGCATGCAATCGCTGGAGAAGATGCCGCCACCGCCGTCAGCGGGTTGATGATGCTGGGAGTCGTTCTCGCAAGTTTGGTGCTGGCGATCTTCCTGCAACCGATGCTTTTCCGAGCCGCCCTAACGCTCGACTTTGGCCAAGCATTTCAATTTGATTGGGTCAAAGATTTTGTAGCCAAAGTGTGGCTTGAGCTCATCCTCGGCTTTCTCTTCTTGGCGGTAGCCGCAAACATTTTATCGCTTCTGGGGCTACTGGCATGCTGTGTAGGCGTGATCTTCGTCGGACCCGTCATTATGTTGGCGCATGCGAATTTGCTATTCCAAGTGTATTCCATCTACCTAAGCCGCGGCGGGATCCCGGTGCCGATCCGCCTATTTGGTCAGCCGACGACGATGGCGCCGCCGATGTAGAGCCTGCGTCTTCGGATAACGCGCGTCAAAAAGAGAATTATAAGGACAGGCGGGACGCCTATCCTACGTCGCCCAGATCGAGTGCTTCGCCGTAGCGGTGAAAGACCATGCGGCGGAGGCGAGCGAACGGCGGATTCGCGAGTTCGGGATCGGACGCGATCAGGGCCTGAGCGTCGCGTCTCGCTTCTTCCACGATTTTTTCGTCGCGGCGCAGATCGGCGATCCGCAGGGGCGCTAATCCGTGCTGCTTTGTGCCGAATAAATCGCCGGGGCCGCGAAGATCGAAATCGAGCTCGGCCAGCGCGAAGCCGTCGGCAGTTTTCGTGAAGGCGTCGAGCCGCTCTTGCACCTCGTCGTTAGCCGGATTGGCGAAGACACACAAATAGCCCGGATGCGCTCCGCGACTGATACGCCCGCGGAGCTGATGCAATTGCGCGAGGCCAAAACGCTCGCCGCCTTCGATCGTCATCAGCGTGGCATTCGGCACATCGACGCCCACTTCGACGACGCTGGTGGCGACCAAAACCTGAATGCGGCCGCTGCGGAAGGCCTGCATCGTCGAATCCTTCTCCGCGGGTGTCAGCCGGCCGTGGACGAGGCCGAGTCGATAGTTTTTTAGCTCGCCACGACTCAGCGATTCGAATGTCGCCTGCACATTGGCGGCTTCGATCGCCTCGGATTCTTCGACGAGCGGCGCGATGACATAAGCCTGGCGGCCTTCATCCAGCTTTTGCCGAAAAAAATGCCACCACCGCATCCGCTGCTCGTCCGTCGCTAAATAGCTGTGCACTGCTTGCCGTCCCGGCGGCGGCTCGCGGAGCGTCGAAACGTCCAAATCGCCGAAAAGCGTCATACCGACCGTCCGCGGAATGGGCGTGGCCGTCATCACCAGATAATGGGGATCGACGCCGGCCTTCTTCAGAGCCGCCCGCTGTCGCACACCGAATTTGTGCTGCTCGTCGATGACTACCAGGCCGAGTTTTTTGAATTCCACGCCCGATTTGGCGACGGCGTGCGTCACAGCGTGCGTACCGATAACGATGTCGACCTCACCGGCGGCCACTTTGTCGAGTGTTTCGCTTCGTTCAGCCTGCGACAGCGATCCAGTCAACAGCGCGAGCCGCACTTTGCTCGCGGCCAGCGCCGTCGCGAGCGTTTGCAGATGCTGCCGAGCCAGAATTTCCGTCGGCGCCATGAGCGCGGCCTGGTAACCATGTGCGACGGCGAGCAGCATGGCATACATCGCGACGACCGTCTTCCCACTGCCCACATCGCCTTGCAATAAACGATTCATCGGAAACGGCCGACCCATATCGGCGGCAATTTCGTCGATCGCTTGCCGCTGGCCATTCGTCAGCTCAAACGGGAACAGCCGCGTGATTCGTGAATCGATTTTGCTGCTGGCCGGCAGCGGCGGCGCTTGCCGCTGATGCGCCAGCCGCCAGCGGCGAATCGCCAGCGCGAGTTGCAGGACCAGCAGCTCTTGATAAATGAATCGCCGCCGAGCTTGCTCCAAACTCGCTTCGCTCTCCGGCAAATGGATTTGCGGCAAAGCGGCGCGAATGGGCCACAGGTGATGGGCGTCTAAAAAGTCGTCAGGAAAAACATCATCGACAAATCCCGCATGCGACTCGACCACTCCGCTCACGATTCGCCGCATCTGCGATTGGTTAATGCCCTCGGTCAGCGAATAGACCGGCAAAATGCGGCCAGCCGGAGCATCTTCGTCATCCGCGAGCAATTCCACGCGTGGATGAACCATCTCCCACCGCAGCCCCTCCTGCTTCGGCTCGCCCGACGCTAGAACTCGCCGGCCCTCCGGCAGCTTTTCCCGCATCCACGGCTGATTGAACCACAAGCACCGCAGGTAGCTCGTGCCCTGCTTGACCAAAACTCCGAGGATCGATTTGCCGGGAGACGTGCTCCGCAGATCGACCTCGTCGATGACGCCGACGACGCTGGCCAGCTTCCGCTCTTCGAGCTGCTCGATTCCGCGCAGCTCGCTCATGTCCTGATAAGCCCGCGGAAAGAAGAACAGCACGTCCGCGGCGTAATGCAAATCGAGCTTGGCCAGCAATTCGGCCCGCGGCGGGCCGACACCTTTCAAGAACTGCGCCGGCGTGGCGAGTTGCTCGGCCGATGATTTTTCGACGATCGTCGCCATGCCGGCATTTTAGCGAATCGGCCGGCGAACATTGGCTGGGAGGGCGAGGCTATTGCCGCTGGGCGGCATGAGCCGCGCGCCCAGCCGCGAATCGCGAAATGTGCCAGGGCTCAGCAGCAACTTCGTCCTCCCACAAGCAATCCAATCAAGGATTCGATGAGCCGCTGGTTTCGGCCGGTGATCCAGGAGCTTCCGCGGTGCTTCCGCCAGTTTCCGCGGGGCTACCGGTCTCCGCAGCGGTCGCCGATGCCACACCGCCGGATACCTCAACGGTTTCACCAGACGGAGCAGCGGTGCTACCGGCAACGGATGCCGTCGCTGGCGCCCCCTCAGACGCAGTGGCCGACTCCGCTTCACTAGTCGCCACAACCGCCGCCGGCTGCTCGGTCGCCGCTATCGCCGTCGTCTCTGGCAGCACGCGGTCTTCCTCGGTGGGGTCAATGTTCAGCCATTGCTTGCGCAGGTCTTCATCGACCGAATCGCGCCAGATGGCGAGGACTTCCTTAATATCAAGGTGCGGATTGCCGCGCTTGTTCCGCTCGTGCCCGCCCTGATACGGCTGCAGCGGCGTCCAAAGCATATCGATCTGGCCGCTGTCACCATAATACTGGCCACCGCTGATCGAACCTTCAGCGTCGGTGTTCAGCACATAGTGAAAGTACAGTTGGCGATGAAACTTGGGCGGCTGTTTATCCAGCTCGCGATTGACGTTCAGCGTATACGTGATCCAGGTTTGCACCTCGTTGTCGCGCGGTGAGCGGTTTTTGACCACCGACTTATAGTTGAAGATCGGGAAATTAATGACGACTTCGCCGATGGCCGTCTCCATCCCGATCGGGTGCGAGCCGCGGCCGATCCAGTTGGCGAGCACCATGTGCAACACGGCTGGATTGATCGAGGGGTCGATGCCGCCCAGAAATTCAGAGTCCGCATACATGTAGATTTCGGCGAGCAGACCTTTGATATCGGCGGGCGTGAACGTCACGCCGTTGCGCACAACGCTCCGCTGGGGCTCGGCATGGCGAATGGCCGCGGCTGTCCAGCCGTTGCAGTGGCCGTACCAGGTGGGAGTTGCAGGCCCACGGGGGTTGCCCCGCAAACGGCCAAACAGACCGCGCGGCACGCGCGGGTCATCGCGGTCACCGCTGGCCCGGTGAGCGCCGACATCCATCCGCTCGAATTCAGCAGCCAGCTGACGCCCGCGGTGAAAAGCCTGATCGTACTTAAAAAGCGAATTGATGGTGCCGCCCGCACGATCCGGATAATCGTGCCCCGCATACGGAACACGGAACTCCGGCACTTTACCTTCCGCTGGCAAATCGGCCAGCTTGGTCACAAACTCATCACCCCACCATTGCTTGAACGACTGCTTCTGTTGCTCCAATTCCTCCTTGCGCGCACTGCCGTGGCTGAAATAGCGGTGCGGCGTCGTACCATAGTTCTGCGGCGGGGCAAAACCCTGCGGCTGGCCATAATTCGGCTGCGGGCCCAAGTTCCGTTGAGCCAGCGCAGACGAGGCAATCAACAAAAAAGCGAACAGGGTACCAAACACCTTAGCAAGCGTGGACGGCATGACGGCATTCCTTCAAAGCGGAAATCAAGGTGAGCGCAGAATGATAGCATGCGAAAAGCCCTCGGAATTTGTTGCTCCGAGGGCCTTTATTATGGTTGACAAACGGCGGAATTCGAGGCCTTATATCACCCTCTCCCTCTGGGAGAGGGCCGGGTGAGGGTCTGCGATTGCTCGCTCTCCAACTGAGCGTGCGTGCGATCGACTAACGGCTGCGACGGAACATCGGGCGACCCATCGCGACATACTGGTCGTTCGAACCATTAAACGCCGCCGGTGCCATCGGCTTCCCGCCCTGCATCTGACCCTTTTGCACGGGCGATTGCGTCGGGGCCTGAGCCATCTTCTGCTGCGGCGCTTGAGCCGGGGCTTGCATGGGGGCGACCTTCTGAGACGGTGCCGGAGCTTGCATCGGAGCCTGCTTGGGCGAGGGTGCCTGCATCGGAGCCTGCTTGGCCTGCGGTGCCTGCATTGGCGCTTGCTTAGCTTGCATTGGGGCTTGAGCGGGCGGAGCCAGTTCGGCGGCCGAGGCGAGCAGCCCTGTCCCGCAAAGAACCGCCGAACCCGCGATTGTCATCATGATTTTGCGCATTTTCCATCTCCTAGTAGAAAAACGTGGTGAGCATAACCGCCTTGGTCGCAAAGTTTACTCAGCCGGCCCAAATTTGCTAGCAGGTCGATTCTACTCAATCCGCTTTTTGGCAAGTTGTGGGCGAAGCGGCAAACTGGAGTCCTTCGCGAGAGAGAGTGGGGCAGAGTGGGCAAAATTTGTGCCCTCTAGTACGCCAGCCGAAAAATGCGCGAACCGCCCGCGTTGGCGGGATGCGAAACGCCGGTAACCAGAAGCCGCCGACTAAGCGGACGTGGCGGCGCGGAGCGGCAAGCTGCACCTTGCAGGAGAATGCCGCTGCGCCGCGAAGAATGGGCGGCACAGGGCTCGAACCTGTGACCTCCACGGTGTGAGCATGGCGCTCTAACCAACTGAGCTAGCCGCCCTTCGCGCACCAGTTTACAGCGCCAAATCGGGCAGGCAAAGACGCCGCAGAATTTGCACGTCGGGCAGGCTTCCAGCCTGCCATGAGCGGGACCTCTAATCTGCCGTTAAAAAAGGCTTTGAGTGCGACAAACTGGCTTTCGCGATCGCGAAATGTCGCCAGCGATTGGCCAATCCATTGATCTAGGTCGCCATCCGGCCCTGTGCCATACTCCTCATGCCAGCTACTAACGCTCTAGAAATCCGCGTTCTCCGCGCCATCCGCGGTTGATCTTTTTGATCGTCGCCTCAACCTTGGACTTCGGACGACTCGATGCGAATTTTCTTTTCTGTCGGCGAGCCCAGCGGCGACTTGCATGCCGCCAATCTGATCGCCGAGCTGCGCAAACGCGCGTTAATCGACGCGGTCGGACTCGGCGGACCGAAAATGAACGCCGCCGGCTGCGATCTGCTCCGCGACATGAGCGACCTCGCCGTCATGGGCCTGTTTCCCGTCCTGGCGAAACTGCCGGAGTTCCTACGGCTGAAAAAGCAGGTACAGCAATCGCTCGATCATGCCCGGCCCGATGCCGTCGTCCTGATCGACTATCCCGGCTTCAACTGGCACGTCGCCCGGCTGGCCAAGGAACGCGGCATTCCCGTTTTCTATTACGGACTGCCCCAGCTTTGGGCCTGGGCCACCTGGCGCGTGAAAAAAGTGCAGCGCTACGTCGATCATGCGCTCTGCAAATTGCCATTCGAAGAGCCCTGGTTTCGCGAGCAGGGCTGCAACGCGACCTACATCGGGCATCCCTATTTCGACGAGCTGCGGCAGCAGCGCCTCGACGACGCTTTTGTCCGGCAAATGCAGTCACCGACAAAATCGGCGGGGTCGGGAGTCGATTGCGGAACAGTTGTGCCACTTGAAGAACGAT
>DASXLL010000262.1:0-13795 GCA_036496265.1 Pirellulaceae bacterium
CGTTCCTGAATGCTAAGCTGCGCCATCGCTGGGACTCCTTCTGAACGGCGTTGGTGATGCTTCGCCATTCGATAAGTCCCAGCGAGATTTTCTCCTACATCAATTCCCAGCGCGGGTGCGTTTCAGATTAGACGGTGCCGATCATGAGCGTTACGTTCTGTTCGCCAAGCGCGCGGCGAACTTCGCTCATCACAGCCAGGTCATCGTCGAGCCCAAACCCGAGCTTGACTTTCATCGCAGATAAGCCGGCTTCGTAATGCGCGACGGCTTCTTCGCCGAGGCGCTGGGCCTCGCCGCAGCCTTGAAGGCGGTAAAAGCCCGTGGCATAGGCCTGAACGCGGCTGCGGAACGCGCCGCCGAGCAGTTGATGTACGGGAACGCCGTAGCTTTTTCCGGCGATGTCCCAGAGTGCGATATCGACGGCGCTGATCGCGGCCACGACTGATCCTTTGCGGCCAAAATCGCGCGTCGCCGTGTACATGTTGTGCCACAGCGGTTCCGTGTTGAGGGGATTGGCACCGAGGAGCAGTGGCCGCAGCGCGCGTTCGATTGTGGCCGCAGAAATCTGCGGCGGCTCGAGCCCTTGATTGAACGCTTCGCCCCAGCCCGTGAGGCCGTCGTCCGTGACGATTTCAACGAGCGTCGATGACCGCTTCGTCACCCAGCCTTGCGAAAAAAGCAAATGGCTGATCGAGTTGGCAGAGCAGCGGGTAGGTTTTGATCTCGGCGATTTTCATGGCATTAGATTCCAGAATGAGCGTTGGGGGAATTGTGAAAGAGTTGCCTCATTGTGGAAATGCCCCCAGTGTGTTCAAATGTTCCCATGCTGGAATATCGTGAACAACGTGGCAATGACGAAGAGGCGTATCCGCTGTTTGCGTCAGCGACTGAGCCCAAAGTGCCAAAGATTCTGACCGTTGGACAGCTTTCGCAGCTCATCGAGATGACGCTTGAGACAATGTTTCCCTCGCTGTGGGTCAGCGGCGAGATCACCGAAGTGACGCGGCCGCATTCGGGACATATTTATTTCACGCTCCGCGATGATACAGCGCAGATTCGGGCGGTGATTTGGCGGAGCGCAGCGGCTCGCTTGAAGTTTCGCCCAGAGGAAGGGCAGCAAGTTATCTGCCAGGGCGGGTTGGACGTCTATCCGCCGCGCGGGACCTATCAGCTTGTCGTCCAGCAGATTGAGCCGCAGGGACTCGGCGCCTTGCAGCTCGCGCTCAAGCAGCTTCAGCAGCGGCTGGCCGCCGAGGGACTGTTTGATCCGGCGCATAAGAAGCAGCTTCCGGCGTTTCCGCGGCGAGTGGGCTTTGTGACGAGCCCCACGGGCGCGGCGATACGCGATTTTTTGCAGGTGGCCGCGCGGCGGTTCCACGGTGTGGCGGTGCTCGTGATTCCTGCCAAGGTACAGGGGGACGGTGCGGCGAGCGAGATTGTTCGAGGCATTCAATTGGCCAATCGAATCCAGCCGCCGCTGGATGTATTGGTTGTTGGCCGCGGCGGTGGCAGCTCGGAAGACTTGTGGTGCTTTAATGATGAGGCGGTGGTGCGGGCGATCTTTGCCTCAACGATTCCGGTCGTTTCAGCCGTTGGCCATGAAATTGACGTCACGCTTTCGGATCTGGTCGCCGACGTGCGGGCGCTGACGCCGAGCGAAGCGGCGGAGCGGGTGATTCCCTCGGCCGAAGAACTGAAGGAGAGATTGGCGACGCATCGGCGACGGTTGGCGGCCGTGCTGAAAGCCAAAGCGGTGGCCGCGCGGCGGCATTTGAATCAGTTGTCATCGGCGCGGGTGCTGCGCAATCCAAGAGCGCTCATCGATGACCTTATTTATCGGATCGATGAGCTCGACGGGCAGGCGTCGCGAGCGATCGACAGGCGGATTCGGTCGCTGCGAGATAGACTGAGCGCGATCGCAAGCCGGACAGAGGCTCTCAGCCCGCTGGCGGTGCTCGGTCGCGGCTATAGCGTGACCAGCGATGCCGAAACCGGGCGGATCATTACTGGGACTGAGCAAGTCGCGATCGGCACGCAAATCCGCACTCGACTGGCTACCGGTTCATTGTTAAGCCGCGTTGAATCGATCGAAGGCGACAAGGAAGGGAGGTTTGTGTGAGCGACCAGCCTGAAAACAAAAACGGATTGGGGGCTGCCGAAGAATGCAGCTTCGAGGATTCCCTGGCCGCTTTGGAGCAGGTCATGCACGACCTGGAGGATGGCAATCTAGGTTTGACCGACGCCCTAGATCGCTATGAAACGGGTGTTAGGCACCTGAAGCGCTGCTATCAGCATCTGGAGGCGGCGGAACGGCGGATTGAGATGCTGACAGGCGTCAATGAGGACGGCACATCTGCCACGGAGCCGTTTGCCGAAAGCAGTGAAAGTTTGGCAGAATCTGCCGGCCGGCGGCGGCGACCCCGCGCGAGGACTACCGATAAGGGTGAAGGCTCTGACAGCATGACATAGACGTTTTGGCGGCTGCGATATTAGAATTGAATAAGCAACGACACCACAATTATTCCCACCCGCGTTGATGGCCGTTCCAAGCCCTGCTGCCCCATTCATGGCCGCCGACCCCGACGCTAAGTCGTTCGCCGATGTCGCGCGGCGATTACGGCGGCAAGTCGATGAAGCACTGGTTCGTTACACCGAATATGGCGACGATTGTCCGGTAAAATTGGCCCAGGCGATTCGTCACAGTCTCCTCGCTCCGGCCAAACGGCTGCGGCCCATGCTGGTGTTAATGAGTTGCCAAGCCTGCGGTTGTGATCCGCGGGCCGCTTTGCCCGCGGCTTGTGCCGTGGAAATGGTCCATACCTATTCGCTGATTCACGACGATCTGCCGGCGATGGACGACGACGATATGCGCCGCGGACAGCCGAGCTGTCATGCCAAATTTGGCGAGGCGACGGCGATTCTGGCGGGGGATGCGCTTCTCGCGCAGGCGTTTGAAATCCTCGCAACCGACATTCAACCGCCGACGGTTGCCGCTCGCTGCTGCCGTGAGCTTGCCCTTGCAGCTGGGGCGTCTAATTTGGTTGGCGGCCAACAGGACGACCTGACGGCGGAGCATGAACGTGGCGGAATCGAGCAATTGGAAAAAATTCACCGGCGAAAAACAGGCGCGATGATTGGCGTGAGTCTGCGCTTGGGCGGAATCCTCGGCGGCGCGAGTAACACGGAATTAGCCGGCCTCGATATTTATGGCGCGAACCTTGGCTTGGCGTTTCAGATCGTCGATGACCTGCTCGATTTGGGCGGCGACGCAACGAAACTCGGCAAACGAACGGGCAAGGATTCGACCCATGGCAAGTTGACGTTCCCCGCCGTGCTGAGCGTTGAAGGAAGCCGGCAGCGGGCACGGCAATTGATTGATGAAGCGAAGGCCGCTCTGGCGATTTTTGGCTCGCGCGCTGCGGCTTTGGAATCGCTTGCCGATTACGTGATCGAACGAGACCACTAACAAACGAACGAATGTCCAAGCATCCGTTACTTTCGCAGCTGTCTTCAGCTCACGACCTGCATCAGCTGTCGCTGAAACAACTTGGCCATGCCGCGGACGAGATTCGCGACGTGCTGTGCAATCTGCTGCACGAGCGCACGGCCCACTTCGCGTCGAATTTGGGCGTCGTCGAGCTAGCGCTCGCGCTGCACAGCACGTTCGACTTCCGCTACGACCGACTGATCTGGGACACTGGGCATCAGATTTATCCGCATAAGCTTGTCACTGGCCGTTACGACGATTTTCCCTCGATCCGCACGAAAGGCGGATTGATGGGATATCCGAATCCGCTGGAAAGCGAATACGACCTGTTCATGACCGGGCACGCCGGCAGTAGCGTCGCAACATTGTCTGGCTTGCGGAGCGGCGACGATTTGCAAGGCGATAAAAAGCGCCGCGCGGTAGCAGTGATCGGCGACGGTGCATTTCCCAGCGGGATTGTGTTCGAGGCGCTCAATAATATCAGTGGGCTAAACCAGAACCTGCTCATTGTTTTGAACGACAACAAGATGTCGATCTGTCCGCGGGTCGGTGGCATGGCTAGTTATCTCGATCGGCTGCGAACGAGCCAGTTTTATTCCGGACTGAAGCACGAAGTGGTTCGTATCCTGGAGAACGTGCCGCTTTTGGGCGATCCAGTCGAGCGGTTTCTGGCCCAGCTTAAGGAGAGTGTCAAAGCAGGCCTGCATGGCGGAATGTTGTTTGAAGAACTGGGCATGCGATATCTGGGACCGATCGACGGCCATAACATCGGCCTGCTGCGCAAGTATTTGAAGATGGTCAAAGACCTGGAAGGGCCGACGCTGCTGCATGTCGTGACGGAAAAGGGTCATGGATTCAAGCCCGCCGCAGAAGATCCCGTCTTTTTCCACACGCCACCGGCGTTCGTCGAAGAAAATGGGACCGCGGTCGTCAAAAAGTCGGCCAGCCAGCCGGCGTACACGAATTTGATAAGCGGTGCGATTGATGAACAGATGCGGAAGAATGAAAAGGTGACGGTGCTGACAGCGGCGATGTGTCAGGGAAACAAGCTGGAACGAATTCGCGACGAAATCCCGGATCGGTTCTTCGATACCGGAATTTGCGAGTCGCACGCCGTCGCGTTTGCTGCTGGGCAAGCGAAAACCGGCCTGCGGCCGATCGTTGATATCTACAGCACGTTTTTGCAGCGCAGCTTCGATCAGGTTTTTCAGGAGGTGGCGCTGCAGACTCTGCCGGTCGTGTTCACGCTGGACCGCGCTGGCCTGACGGGGCCGGATGGGCCGACGCATCATGGCTGTTTTGACATTGCCTACATGCGGTGCCTTCCAAATATGGTCGTGATGGCGCCGGGTGATGCGTGGGATGTCGCGCCGATGCTGGAATTCGCTTTGAAGCAGCTGGGGCCTGTTTCGATTCGCTATCCGAAGGCCAATGCCGTTGAAGTTGGCGAAGTACCGCGCCAGCCGATCGAGCTTGGCCGGGCGGAGGTGCTGCGATGGGGCCAGGATGGCGTAATTCTCTGCTTTGGAAGCTTGCTGACCGATTGTCTGAAGGCTGCGGACCTTTTGGCGACAGACGGCTTACAAGTCGGCGTTGTCAATGCGAGGTTCGCCAAGCCACTGGATGGGGAATTAATCGAGCGGGCACTGCGCGAATGTGGTTTTGTGGTGACGGTTGAGGAAGGCTGTCTAATGGGTGGGTTTGGCAGTGCGGTTCTGGAGGCGGCCAGCGAAATGGGGCTCGATGCCAGCCGGGTGAAGCGGCTGGGAATCCCCGATCGGTTCATTGAGCACGCGGAACGAGCCGAATTGCTGGCGGACTTGAAGTTGAATGCATCCGGAATTGCTGCCGCCTGCCGAGAGTTGGCGGAGCAGGGCGAGAGCGTGGCGGCGAGCCTGTAAGGAATGGCCTCCACGCGATTTCGCGGCCAGAAACTGCCAGGCAGGCAGCGGAATGCCACCGAGGGAGTGCCTAGGGCGCAAAAAAATTGGCCGGCTCCCGGGATGACATCGGGAGCCGGCCGGATGAAGATTAGAGCGATAACCTATGTCGTATTGAAGCATCTTTTCCGGCGATTGCAACAACCCCAGAGCAAATTTCACAAAATCTTCATGGAGCGGCCGGCTATGCGATTTCACAGCATTTTTGCGGTAGGCACGAACGTGGCGCTGAGTTTGAGCCTGATCGCCAGTTTTCTCACTTCCGGTGCTCGCGGCGAAGATGCGGAAAGGTGGGCCAAGGCCCATGCTTCGGAATTGGTCGATCTTTATCGGCATTTTCATTCGCATCCGGAGTTATCGTTTGAGGAGCGGGAGACCGGGGCTCGCGTAGCGAAAGAGTTGCGGGCGATAGGAATGGATGTGACGGACGGAGTCGCCAAAACGGGAGTTGTCGGAATTTTGAAAAATGGCAGTGGCCCGACCGTCATGATTCGGACGGATTTGGATGCCCTGCCGGTGACGGAGCAAACCGGACTAGCGTATGCCTCGACGGTGAGGGTGAAAGGTGAAGCGGGCGAAACGGGCGTCATGCACGCCTGTGGCCATGACATTCACATCACGAATCTCATTGGTACTGCTCGTTGGTTCGCAGCTAACAAGGACCAATGGCACGGTACGTTGTTTTTCCTCGGCCAGCCGGCCGAAGAACGAGTGGGCGGCGCGAAGGTGATGCTCGACGAGGGCCTCTTCACGAAATTCCCGAAGCCCGACTACGCCATTGCTCTTCACTGCGATCCCTCGCTGGCCACAGGCAAAGTTGGCGTGCGTGGCGGTTATGCGCTGGCCAACACGGATAGCGTCGATGTGACGATGATCGGCCGCGGCGGCCATGGAGCTTATCCGCATACAACGATTGATCCGATCGTGCTGGCGGCCCAATTCATCATGAGCCTGCAGACGATTGTCAGCCGCGAGGTCAAGCCGATCGAAGCCTGTGTCATCACGGTGGGCTCGATTCACGGCGGGACCAAGCACAATATCATCGGCAATGAATGCCACATGCAGCTCACCGTGCGGTGCTATAGCGATGAAGTCCGAGAGCAAATTCACAACGCCATCACTCGCAAGGCCAAGGCCGTTGCGGCAGGCGCCGACGCTCCGGAGCCAAAAGTCGTCTATACCGAGGGAACGCCGGCGATGTTTAACGACGAGAAATTGGCCGACCGGCTGCGAGCGGTTTTCGTTCGGGAGCTGGGCGCCGAAAATGTCGAAAACCCGCAGCCGGAGATGGGCGGCGAGGACTTCAGTCAATATGGCCGCGCCGGTGTTCCGATACTCATGTTCCGGCTGGGAACGATCGAGCCGCGGCGCTTGGCCCGCATGAAGCAACTGGGGCAGGACCCGCCGTCGCTGCACTCGGCGTCGTATTATCCAGACGCGGAAGAATCGCTGATTACGGGAATTAAGACCACGGTAGCGGCGACGCTGGAGCTGCTTAAGAAGTGAGGTCGTCATTGGCGTCGATTGGCTGGCTTACGGCCTATGTTGTCGTCCTTGCGCTGGTGGTCGGCGGCGTGCGCTATATGCGCGGCGTCGCTATCGCGGTCTATGGCACGCCACAGGCTCAAACCGAGTGGGATACGTGGCGTGAGGATGTCAAAGAGCTGGAAAAACAGCCGTATCCGGTCAAGCGGCGAACACCAAAGAGCGCGGAGCCGCCGGCACTGGTTTTGATGCGAGATTATTTTGGTGTTTGTCTGGCGATTGCGGTTGTTCTTTCGAGCGTTTTGTTTGGTACGTTTATGGTGATGGTTCGAGGGGCGACGCAGAGTAGGGTGGGCTTTGCCCACCATGATTCGGCCAAGCGTGGTGGGCACAGCCCACCCTACAAGAATGATTGATCTCAAAGGACATGCGGCGCTGGTGACGGGCTCGACGAAGGGCGTGGGCCGGTCGATTGTGGAAGCGTTCGCGGCGGCGGGGGCGAATGTGGTTGTGCATGGCCGCAGCCGCGATGCGAATGCCGACAAAGTGCTGGCCAATTGCAGCAAAAATGGCGCGGGGGCCAAGTTTGTCGCCGGAGATTTGATGGCGGATACGATTCCGGCCGTCGATCGAGTGTTTGCGGATGCGATGGCCGCTCTTCCAGGCGTCGATATCCTCGTCAACAACGCCGGCACATACATCGACAAGCCGTTTTTGGAGATGGATGCCGAAACGTACGACCGCACGATGCGGCTGAATGTCGCAGCGCCGTATTTTTTGACGCAGCGATTTGCGCGGCACTGGATTGCCAACAAAGTCGCCGGCCGGGTGCTGATGATCGGCTCGATCAACGGCCGGCTCGCGGAGCCGATGCACTCGTGCTACGACACGTCGAAGGGGGCGATCGACGCGATGGTGCGGTCGCTGTGCGTTTCGCTTGCGCCGCACGGAATTCGGGTCAATGGCTTGGCTCCGGGCCTCGTCCGCACGCCGCTCACGTCGATCATCGACCGCGACGAGCGATTTCGTCGCTGGATGGAGTTGCACACGCCGAGCGGCCAGGTCCCACACAGCGATGTCTGCGGCAGCGGCGCGGTTTATCTTTGCAGCGACGACGCTTGGCACGTTCACGGCCAGATGCTCCTCGTCGACGGCGGCATGAGCGCCTGGCAGCAGCCGGATATGCCAGATAGCTTCGCGTAGCGACCGGCAACTGAACCTTCCCGCTGGCAGCGAGTCTGATACAATGCCCGTCTTGGATTTTCGGCTGCGCGGAAGATGCGCGCAAGTCATTCGCTCGCAATCGTTTACGTCGGAGAAATCGCTTTGCTTCGCACTCACCATTGCGGCCAGTTGCGGCCGGAACAGATTGGCCAGGAGGTTTCGCTCTGCGGCTGGGTCGATACGAACCGCGATCAGGGCGGGATCGTGTTCATCGATTTGCGCGACCGGTACGGAAAAACGCAGGTGGTTTTCGACCCGGAAGGCGGGCCGGAAGTGCTGGCTCAGGCGGGCAAATTGCGGACGGAGGACGTGGTTCTGGTGACCGGAAAGGTGGCGCATCGGCCGGAGGGGACGACGAATCCGAAGATTGAAACGGGCGCCATCGAGTTGCGGGCTAAGAAGGTCGAATTGCTCAACAAGTGCAACAGCGCGCCGTTCTTTCCGACGGCGATGGAGCTGCCGGGTGAGGACTTGCGGCTGACCTATCGCTATCTCGATTTGCGGCGACCGGAGATGCAGCGGACGCTCAAGCTCCGCAACGACATCATCCTTGAGATGCGGAATTACTTCGGCGAAAACGACTTTTTGGATGTCGAGACGCCGATTCTCGGCCGCAGCACTCCCGAAGGGGCCCGCGATTATCTGGTTCCCAGCCGAGTTCACAATGGCTTGTTCTATGCCTTGCCGCAGTCGCCGCAGCTTTACAAGCAGATTTTGATGGTCGCGGGTTACGACCGGTATGTGCAGGTCGCGCGCTGCTTTCGCGACGAGGACTTGCGGGCTGATCGGCAGCCGGAATTCACGCAGCTCGACATGGAAATGTCGTTCGTCACGCACGAGGACGTGATTGGCGTGATCGACAGTCTCATGCAGCGGCTGGCAAAGAAGTTCTTGGGACTGGAACTCAAGCTGCCATTGCCTCGAATGACGTGGGACGAAGCGATGGAGCGGTTTGGGCATGACGCACCGGACTTGCGCTACGGCTGCGAGCTTGTGGATTGCACCGACATCGCCGCAACTGTCGATTTTCGCGTGTTTCGTGAAACGGCCGACTCCGGCAAAAAAGTCCGCGGCATCAATGCACCGGGCGCGGCGAGCTTTTACAGTCGCAAGCTGATCGACGAACTAACTGAGTATGTGAAGCAGTTCGAAGCCAAGGGTTTGGCATGGTTCCGTGTCGAGCCGGATGGAAAGCTGTGGTCGCCGGTCTCGAAGAATTTCAGCGAGGAGCAACTGGCTAAGTTCAAGGATCGCATGAAGGGTCAGCCGGGAGATTTGCTGTTCTTCGTGGCAGATACGTGGGCGGTGAGCTGCAAGGCGCTGCACAACCTGCGGAAGAAGGTCGGCGTGGACCTCAAACTGTACGACCCGAAGGCGATGAACTTTTCGTGGATCGTTGAATTCCCGATGTTCGAGTATGACCACGAGGAAAAACGGTGGAACAGCATGCACCACCCGTTCACCGCGCCGCGGCCGCAGGATGTGCCGATGCTCGATACCGATCCGGGCCAGGCGAGGGCGGTTGCCTACGACCTCGTGATCAACGGCAGCGAAGCGGGCGGCGGCACGATTCGAATTCACGACCAGGCGACGCAAAGCAAGGTGTTTGGGCTCCTGGGAATTGACCCCGACACGGCCAAAAATCGTTTCGGCTTTCTGCTCGATGCCCTGCAAATGGGCGCGCCACCGCATGGCGGCATCGCCCTGGGCATCGATCGGATTGTCATGCTGTTTGGGAATCTCGATAGCATTCGCGAAGTGATTGCGTTCCCGAAGACGCAAAAGGCGACGGATTTGATGACCGGCGCACCGAACGTTGTCGAGCAGAAGCAATTGCGCGAGCTGGGGATCAAAGTGGCGGGGGCAGCGGAGCGGGCCTAGCTTTTGGCACGAACTCATCCTATTGCTCCGGCGTGAGCGAAAACACGGCCGGTTGCCAGGGAGCGTGATCGACAAACAGGCCGCGGCCGGCAAGGTCGTCGCCGTTCCAAACGTAGCGCTGGCAGTTTATTTCGTCGTTAAGGCACCACGTTTTGCGGCTGAGGTCCGAAAGCGGCAGACGAACGTGGCATTGGCTTTGGTTAGGGGCGTAGTTGACGACGACAATGAGTGGCGACTGGCCGGTGGCTTGCCAAGCGAAGGCGATGAAGCAATCGTTCGTCCCGTTGCCGTCCCAGGCGGGCTCGCAACAGAGCAGTTGCCAGGAGCCGTCGCGGAGAATTGGCTGCTCGAGAATCGCTAGCAGGCGATTGTAAAAGGTCTTTAGGGAATCGTCCGTCGCCTCATTTGGCCCGCGGCCGAGATGCGGCGAGATGTGTTTCCTGTGGCCCTCGAATTGGCCTTGATGAAAGAATCGCAGGCCCGGGGAGAGAAAGGTGATGACTGCGGCGGCTAGATGGATTTCGGGCGGGAATGTAGCGGCAGCGCGGGGCTCGTCGTGGTTTTCGAGGAAGCGGGCGAGCTTGTCTTGATAGTCGAGGCCGGCGTGAAAGTGCTCGCGAACAGGACGGGCGTGATGGTCGCGAAGGCGATCGTAAAGGCGCTTGTCGTAGGTGTAGTTGAAGCCTTGCTGTTGGAGCGTCCATTCGAGGTCCCAATAGACTTCGGCCAGAAAAGTGAAGCTGGGGTTCCGCTCGCGGACTTCTGCCGTCGCCCGTGGCCAAAACAGCGGGGCGTGGTGGCCCCAAGTCCGCTCGAACACATCGGGGAGCACGAGCATCGCCATGTCGCAGCGAACGCCGTCGCACTGGCCGGCGATTCGCTCAAGCTCGCCGATCATTGCCTCTTGCAGGTCGGGATTGGCATAGTTGAGCTGCAGCGTATCGGGCCAGCCGGCAAAATAGGGATCGCGACCGTAGGCGAGCAACAAATCGCCGCGCTGGCGTTTAACCCAGGTGTAGTTTTGCGGCGCGCGCGCGAGATCGAGCTCCGAACCTTGGACAAAGTATTCGGGATGATCTTCAACCCAGGGATGGCCGAGGCCCACGTGGTTGGGCACGAAATCGAGCATGAGCTTCTGGCCGCGCTGCTTGAGTCGGTCGCGGAGGCGTGCGAGCGCGGAATCGCCGCCGAGTTTTTCATGCGCGGTATAGCCAGTGATGGCGAATCCGGAGCCGAGAATGTCGTCGTTGGTCAGGTCGGGCAGCGTTTCGTGGAATCCAGGCCGCCAGTGGGGATTGGTGCGGGAGATGTTTTGCGCGGCAGGGCCCGTTTGCCAGACGCTGAGAAACCAGATCCAGTCGAAGCCCATTTCGGCGAGGTAATCGAGCTCGGAATCGGGAATGTCATCGAGCGTCGCAGTCCGACCGAGACGAAAGCCGAGTTCGGTGAGCCAGACGCGGGTGTTGATTTGGTACAGCGATGGATAGCGGGGAGAGGACATGTTCGCGATTCTCAGCTAGCGCGGTCACTGGGCGCTGCGACACCACGAAATTGTGATGCCACGACGCTGACCGTTCTACCATCGCGGCTGGCGCAGTTTCACGTGGGTCGATCGACAATCGGCTCGGGAATCCACGACAGGCAACCACCAATCGCAGAGAATCCGGAGCGACCGTCCTCGACGCACTGCGCCGCAGCACTTGGCGTCAGATGATAGTGACTGCGAAAGAGCGCGTTGAAACGCCGAGCACTTTCAAACCCGGCCGCGAGTGCGACTTGCACCATACATACCCGCCGGCAGTAAATTTCCGTTGTTTTCACCCCGACGAAAAACACGCCGTCGAAGCGGGTGTCTCGTGCCTTGAGGGCTCGGCAGCAAATATCGTCAGTGCTGGTCATGTCCGAATTGTAGCCGTGGCCCGACGAGCGGGCTGGCCGTTTTCGGACATACAAATGAAATGGTGTTCGGACTATTCTCACGCGTGGGCGATGTTGTCTGTATCGTCGCTGTGGAGGATGGAGGCTTTCCATTGCAAATGGATTCCGAGAAATGATCCGGGCCCGGATCGTTAATTCTGGGAGTTCGCTTAGAAGCCCGCCAGCAATTCGAGCACGCGATCACGAATCTTTGGCGCTGCCTCGACTTCCAAGTATGCAGAGCGGGCTGGCCACGTCTCGTAGCCGCCCAAACTGTGCTGGTGCGGCGTCGGCAGATAGCCGTTGTAGCCGTTGGCTAATTCGATCACGAATGTCGGTTGTAAGCGGCTGCCATGTTTGATCTCCAAACCGGTCTCGGCAAAAACTTCGCAAGGGATCGCCGCGATTCCGAGCTCTCCAATTCGCATGGCCTGCAATGGCACCGAAACGCGCTCGGGACCACCGGCCAGCGCGATTGCTTCTGCCGCGTACACCTGCGGGCGGGTCATTTTGTTGCGATCTTTGATCCCCTCCACGACGCTGCGAGCCCAGCGAAGCCGCGCTTCATCGGGCTGACGAACGGCGAGCTCCAACGCCCGCGTGGCAACGGATAAAGTGGTCGAGTCGCGGTATTGAATGTCTCGGCAGAGCCGGGCCGTCGCATGCGCCAGATCCTCCGCCACGGTTTGCATTTTGTGCCACGGCGGACTGCGCTCGGGGGCCTGGCGACGATTGACATTATTCACGTCGCCGCTGGCGCCGTTGGAAAGCATGCCGATAAAGGGAGCCTCATCCTCTGGGCCGCCAACGAGGCGCTCCAGACAATCGGCGAAAACCGCAAAATAATCCGCGCTGACGCTACCTGGCGTATAACCGCCCACGTAGTGCAATCCGTAATTGGCCAACACGGCCAGCGGCCGCCCGTCCGCATGCTGTACGCTGAGGACACTCAATTCCGGATCGACGGTTCCTGCCGGTTCCAGCACATTCAGCGCGGCAGCCGGATTGGTGACCACCGTGTCTGTAGTTCCGCCGAACGGGTCTGGCGGGGCGTCCCCCGACTTCACCTTCCAGCGGCGGTTGAACACATGCTCCGGCTTTGGCACGCTGCCCCATCCGATGCGAGCCGGTACGAGGCTTGCGGCCGCACGGCGGATCGCGTCCGCGATTCGCACCACGACGAAATCGGCATACCAGCGGTCGATCTCGCCCTCTTGAATGTTGACAAGTCCCGGAGCAGCGTGCGTGTGCGTGGCGGCCACGAGCATGTGGCTGGCTGGCCATCCCAATGCGGCCGCCGCCAGCTCTTTCGCCCGATCCACCAAATCCCGGCTGATCATTCGCAGATCGCAAATTACCATTGCGAGTTGGGTCGCTCCATCGTCGAGGACCAGACAGCGCGCGTGAAGCTCGTCATGAATTTGCGTGGCGGGCCCTCCGCGCAGAATCACTCCACCATTATTAGCGCCCAGGGGCAGCGTAATGTTTACCTTTGCAGCACCCGCACGCAGTCTGCCTTGAGTCGGCGCGGCATGCAGCGATGCGCCCACCAGCGGCAGCGCGGGCAGCAGACTGAGAAAGCTTCGTCGTGTCCGATCGATCATCGACGACATCTCCTTGTTCTCGAAACAAATGCGGGGCTTGATGTGGAGGCAGTCCTTGCCAAACGACTACATCTTAACGCCAAGAATCGGCGAAGTGACTTGTGCTGATCCAAACGCTGAGGTGGACCCCAATTGTTGGACAGGTTTTGGGGTTGGTTAAGGTGAGACCAACGGCCCGCGAAGACCCCTCACAGGTCTCGCGCGGCCGTGGGGCTACGGACACGTATCGGGTCAGAAAAGCGGTTTCCTGAGTAAGT
>DASXLL010000263.1:0-24029 GCA_036496265.1 Pirellulaceae bacterium
ATGGGCGGTGGGATCACGATGGCATACGCCAATGCGGGGATTCCGGTGCTGCTGAAGGAGGTTACGCAGGAGGCGCTCGATAAAGGAATGGCGACGATCACGAAAAACTATGCGGCGACGGTGAAAAAAGGCCGGCTGACGCAGACGCAGATGGATGAGCGACTGACGCGGATTCAGCCGACGGTGAGTTACGACAGATTCGGGGAAGCAGACATTGTGGTGGAGGCGGTTTTCGAAGGGATGGAGTTGAAGAAGAAGGTTTTTGCGGAGCTGGATAAAGTGGCGCGGCCGGATGCGATTTTGGCGTCGAACACTTCGACGCTGGATATCGACCAGATTGCGTCGGCGACTTCGCGGCCGCAGCAGGTGATTGGGCATCATTTTTTCAGCCCGGCGAATGTGATGAAGCTGTTGGAGATGGTGCGAGGGAAGCAATCGAGCGCGAGTGTGATTGCGACGTCGATGGCGCTGTCGAAGACGCTGGGGAAGGTTGGTGTCTTGGTCGGTAATTGTCGGGGGTTTGTGGGTAATCGGATGTTTGGGCCGTATCTGCGGGAAGCGCAGTTCTTGTTGGAGGAGGGGGCGAAGGTTGAGCAGGTGGATGCGGCGATGACGGATTTTGGAATGGCGATGGGGCCGCTGGCGGTTGCTGATCTGGCGGGGCTGGATGTGGGATGGAGGATTCGGAAGGAGTACAAGCATCTGCACCCGCCCGGATTCCGTGAGACATTGGCGGCGGATCGGCTGTGTGAAATGGGCCGGTATGGGCAGAAGACGGGGGCGGGTTGGTATCGATATCCGGAAGGGAGCCGGGTGGGTGTTCCCGATCCTGAAGTCGAGAGCGTTATCGCGGCATGTGCAAGTGAATCGGGGATCACGCGGCGAACGATTTCAGCGGAAGAAATCATCGAGCGAACGGTTTATGCGTTGGTGAACGAGGGTGCGAAGATTTTGGAGGAAGGTTTTGCGTTGCGGGCGGTGGATATCGACATCGTCTATATCTATGGCTATGGCTTTCCAGCGTACCGCGGTGGGCCAATGTGGTATGCGGATACGGTCGGGCTGCCGAACGTGTATCAACGAATCTGCGGGTTGGAACAACAGCACGGCGGTTGGTGGACGCCGGCGCCGCTGCTCAAACAACTGGTGGAGAAAGGCCGGACGTTTGCTGAGTTTGATTCGACCAATGGCAATGAAATGTAACGGCGGTAGCATGTTTCCTGAGCCTTCACTTCGCGCTCGCGAACTTCGAACGCAGCTTATTGCGTTTATGGACGAGCATGTCTATTCGAATGAACGGCAGTATCGGGAGGAATTGGAATCTGGTGATCGGTGGGAAGTGCCGCGGGTGATGGAGGAGTTGAAGGCGAAGGCGCGGGCGGTGGGGCTGTGGAATTTGTTTTTGCCGGAGAGCGGGCACGGGGCGGGGCTGACGAATTTGGAGTATGCGCCGCTGTGCGAGATCATGGGGCGGTCGAGCATTGGGCCGGAGGCGTTCAATTGCTCCGCGCCGGATACGGGGAATATGGAAGTGCTGGCGCGGTATGGGACCGTGGCCCAGCAGGAGCGGTGGCTGAAGCCGCTTTTGGCCGGCGAGATTCGGTCGTGCTTTGCGATGACGGAGCCGGACGTGGCGTCGTCGGATGCGACGAATATTTGCTCGCGGATCGAGCGGCGCGGCAATGAGTATGTGATCAACGGGCGGAAGTGGTGGACATCGGGCGCGGGCGATCCAAGATGCAAAATTGCCATCTTCATGGGTAAAACCGACCCGAACGCGGCGACGCACAAGCAGCAATCGATGATCTTGGTGCCGCTGGAAACGCCAGGCGTGAAGATCAAACGGCTGCTATCCGTGTTTGGCTACGACCACGCGCCGCATGGGCATGCGGAGATTGTTTTTGAGAATGTGCGGGTGCCGGTGGAGGATATTTTGCTGGGCGAAGGGCGGGGATTCGAGATTGCGCAAGGGCGGCTGGGGCCGGGACGGATTCATCATTGCATGCGGCTGATCGGCGTCGCCGAGCGGTCGCTGGAGGCGATGTGCCGGCGGGTTTTGTCGCGGGTTGCGTTTGGCAAGACGATCGCAGAGCAGGGAACGATCCGGGCTGACATTGCCGAGTCGCGAATGGAGATCGAGCAGGCGCGGCTGTTGACGCTGAAGGCGGCGTACTTGATGGATATGGTTGGAATCAAGGAAGCGCGGGCTGAGATTGCAATGATTAAGGTCGTGGCGCCGAACGTGGCCCTGCGGGTGATCGATCGGGCAATCCAGGCCCATGGCGGCGCGGGCGTGAGCGGAGATTTTGGATTGGCGGCGGCTTGGGCCAGTGCAAGGACGCTGCGGCTGGCGGATGGTCCGGATGAGGTGCATCGGGAGGCGGTGGCGAAGCTGGAGTTGAAGAAATACGGGTAGACGAACAGTTTGAGGTTTCAAGTTCCAAGTTTCAGGTTCGAATTTCAGGTCTTAGACTTTAGGTTTTTGTCTCCAATCGATTGGCGAATTATGAGCGCGACGATTTCTTTGGCGGGCAAGGTGGCGGTGGTGACGGGTGGTGGGCGGGGAATTGGGAAGGCGATTGCGAAGCATTTGGCGGAGGCGGGGACGAATGTGGTGATCGCCAGTCGGAAAATGGCGAACCTGGAGGCGACGGCAAAGGAGTTGGCGGGGCTACCGGGAAAAGTGGTGCCGATCGAATGCCACGTGGGGCGGCTGGATCAGTTGCAAAATCTGGTTCAACAAACGGAAGCGAAAGTTGGGCCGATCGATATACTCGTCAACAATAGCGCGACGAATATTGGGCAGGGGTCGTCGCTGGAACTCACGGACGAGATGCTCGACAAGATGGTCGAGATCAATATTAAGGCGGCATTTCGGCTGGTGCGGCTGACGGTGCCGAAGATGATCGAGCGGAAGAGTGGCGGGGCGATTATCAATATTGCGTCGATTGCGGGGCTGCAGCCGCAGTTCGATGGGCTGCTATATAGCTTCACGAAGGCGGGGCTGATCATGATGACGCGGAGTTGGGCGCGCGAGTTTGGCAAATATGGCATTCGCGTGAACGCGATTGCGCCGGGGCTGATTCAGACGGATTTCAGTGAGTATTTTTGGAAGGATGAAGGGCGGCGGAAGCAGATTGAGGCGCGGCAGCCGATCGCGCGGGTTGGTCAGCCGGACGAGATTGGGCACATGGCGCTTTATTTGGCGTCGAGCGAGGCATCGTATGTGACGGGGCAGGTATTTGTGGTTGATGGCGGGGCGACGGCGTGAGTAAATCCGGCTTTCGGGGCCGGAGCTGGCTTTCTTGCTCGCTCGCACATAAAGGTCCCGCCCGGCGGGCGGGACCTACCGAATTTCGGCGGCGAGCCAGGCGCGGGCGTAGGACCAGACGTCGTCGGCGGTGCGTGGGGCGATGCCGAGAATCTCGGCGGCTTCTTTTAAGGTAAAGCCGCCGAAGTAGCGGAGCTTGACGAGTTCGGCCGCCCGGCTGTCGACGATCGCGAATCGGTCGAGCGCTTCGTGGACGGCCAGGACTTCTTCGGGCGGTTGCACAAGCTGGATGTCGATTTGGTCGATGCCCTGCTTGTCGAGGCTGCCGCCGCGCTTTTGACTTTGGCGTCGCCGCGCCGCTTCGACCAAAATTCGCCGCATCGCTTCGGCCGCGGCGGAAAAAAAATGGCCGCGGTTGTGCCAGCCCTGCGGCGCTGAGCCATTGTTGCCGACCAGCCGCAGGTAGGCCTCATGGACCAGCTCGGTCGCTCCGAGGGTTTGGCCTGGCTTGTCTGCCGCGAGTTTCCTCTGAGCGATGCGCCGCAGCTCGTCCTAGACAATTGGAAACAGCGCATCCGTGGCGCGATTGTCGCCGTGGTCGATTGCTTCCAAAAGCTGGGTGACTTGGGACATGGCGGGGGCGGTTTCAGGTTCCAAGTTTCAAGTTCCAGGTTTCCAGTTTCAAATGCGACATTCGAGGTTCAAGGCTTGAGGCTTGAGGCTTGAAGGTTTTTTCTTTTTACTAATGGGGGGTTATGGTCGCGGAGGATTGTCATTAAGTGGCTAAGCGGCTGCAGGTTAGGGCGAGATTTTTTGATGAGAGGTCGGTGAGGATTTGGGCTCGCGTGGTGAGCAATGGTGAGTGGTCGTGCCGAGGTCCAGGGTCCACAGTCCGAGGTTAGGGCGTAGTGAGCGGCTAATATTTTGAAAAGGTTTTTTTCGGGGAGATCGTGTTGGTGCTCGGAAGTTGGCGGCTGGTGAGGAGTTGGAACAATTAATATTTGGGTCGGCGGGCTAATATTAGTCTTGATATTAGTGTGAGGGCCGCGAAGTTTTGGGTTCCAAGTTTCAGGTCAGAGGTCAACAGGATTCACCGCGGATGTACACGGATTAACACGGATGCGGAGTGTTGCCGGCTGGATTGGCAGTCACGGCAGCTTGTTGAGATCAACCAGGTTGGGAAAGAGCAGCTGCGCCGAAATGGCAGATTGTTTGTAACATTTGTACATGTGCAAATCGTGGGCCGAAAAAGAGTCCAGGGTCCGAAGTAGAAGGTTCAAGGATTTTTGGGTTGTGGTCAGACGTCGGTGATACGTTGTTGCGCCGCTATGCGGCTTTGAGGAAAATTTCGATGGCGGCGAGGATACCTGGGACCAAGGTCCCAGGCTGTATTCCTGTGCCGCTTCGCGGCGGGTTGTGTTGTTTTGGCTTCTCGGGGAGGGGTGTGGCTTCGGAGATCAGGACGGCGCCGTTGGGTCCGTGGGCGGCGAGGCCTTCGAGGATGCGGGTGGCGTCGCAAGTCCCACTCATTTTAAGACGGTCTGTGTCTCGAAACGAGCGATTTCCTCTTTCAACTGGTTGCACATTCGCCGGAGCGACTGTTGAGAAAGTTCGTGGGCGCGAGGGTTGTCGCTTGGCTCGCGCCGAGCCGCCTCCAATCGCGCCTCGAGAATTCGCAGCTTCTGTTTGGTTGTTTGCAACTCCCGCTTGTTTTTCAGTCCCATAGCATCACCTCAATCATCCCTTTCGGCGCCGCAGCCCGGTCGGAGATCGCGATAGCACCCCTTCCCGATAATTTACGTTCGTTTCGTCTATTCGTGCTCAACCTGCGGCAATTCGCCAGTTTCAACCGCGTGGCGCACCTCTTCCGGCAGCGAATCCCAGGTTGCCTGATAAGCTGTTTCCAGCGGCACGGGCACATGCTCGTAATTGCTCAGGAAGAGGGGCATGTCTGGGAGCGCGTCGCCCACGCCGAGGAGCTCGATGAATGCGGCCCGATCGGTGCCCGTTTCATACGAGGCGAGCACGCGGTCCTTGCCCGGAGGCAGCGTAAAGTCATCGTCTTCAATTTCGTCCCAAATCAGCTTATGAATTCCCGCCGGATCGCGCACCGTCGGTGGCAATAAATCGATCACGAGTACATGAACTCCCGCTCGCAAAAAGTCGATCGTCTTCTCGACAAACTGGCGGAGTGCAAAACGGCTGTCTTTGTTGCCGGGCGAAACGATCTCAATCACCGCGATCATCCGCCCCAGGTGGTGCCGCACGACGATTCGATTGGCGCGATCGGCATAGAACTCTTTGGTCGTGCGGCGCACGATCTGGGTTTGTGGCGGACCCATCGTGGCTACGCCGCCGCTTTCATCGCCTGCCAAGGGCCGCTGCCGGTCCCGCGCTTCGATGGCCAGCACATCCGATTCCTTGGGTCCGGCCTTTTGTTCGACCAACGCCACGACTCCCTTTGGCAAACGCCCGCGATTAAGCGTCCGCGCAAGCTCGATCGACCAATCTTGGTGAAAATGATGAAACAGTCCCGCCGGCACGCGCGTCCAGTCATGCAGTGGCATGGCTCGGTCCTCCCCACGTGGATTATACCCTGCCAATCGCGCCGCGGCTCGCGGCAGCGGTCCGCGCTGGATAGCCGCCAGGATGTTCGATGTATCACTCATGGATTCGGCAGCGGCGTAGCGTCGTAGATGGTGACTTCGTGGCTGTAGTCTTTGACGACGGTGAGGCGGTGGCCATCGGGGCTGAAAGAGGTCTGTCCGCCACGGTCGCTACCCAGAGTGAGCAAGAACTGGCCGGTGTGAGCGTCCCAAATCCTGCCGCCGCTGGCCAGGCGATTGCCGTCGGGGCTGAACGTCGGGCGTCCCATGACGTTTACGTTTATAGTTGGGGTTTTGAAGAGAAGTCCGCCCGTTTCGGCATCCCACACGCCGATGATCCTATCGCCGTTGGTCGGACCGACGATGGCTCCGCCAGCGACGCGTTTGCCATCCGGGCTAAAGGCCGAGGTGTCGATGTTCCTGAGACTGTTCTCCGCATTTTTGAGCATGACGAGCTCGTCTCCGGTTTCGGCGTCCCAAATTTTTCCCTGCCAGGCGAGATGCTTTCCGTCGGAGCTGAAGGCAAACTCGAGAGTTCTGCCGCCGGCGGGAGGTTTGGTGCTCAGGCCGAAAAGCTCGAGGCCGGAATGTGCATCCCAAAGCTGCATGGTGCCGTCACCAGGCGTCCCAGCGAGTTTCTTGCCGTCGGGACTGAATTTCAGCCGTAACACACGACGCGGCAGGTTGGCAATCGTGAACAGTTCCTTGCCAGTTTCGACACCCCAGACCTTCACGGAGCCGCCAGCCTCATTGCGGCCAGGCGGATCGTTTTGTTGGCCATCACCGCTGGCCACGCGCTTCCCATCCGGGCTGAAGGCCACGCAGAGCACGTTCTCTTTATGCCCATTGAACGTTCGAAGCTCTTGCCCGGTTTGCAAATCAAAGAGCTTGATGGTCTTGCGTGAAAAGGCCTGGATTTTTGAGATGCCCGCGATGCGGGTAAAGTCTGAACTGGTAGCCGTGGGGCTGTCGCCGGGGCCGCCGAACCTGACTTCGGGAAAAAGAACCTTCTTTGCACTTACCTGCTCAACGTTCACATCCCAGACTTGGGTTGCGCCCCAGGCGCCGCCGATAAGGCGCTGGCCGTCCTGGCTGAACGACAGAAGATTGCTGCCGTAAAAGCCTTTGATGTGGTTGATCTCGTCGCCGGTTTCCAGGTCCCAGACCCGCATGCCGCCGGATTGAGTCGCCAGGCGCTTGCTATCTGGGCTAAAGGCCACCAGTCCACCGGCATCTTTCACACTCAGCATGATCTGGCCGCTTTTTACGTCAAACACCTTGGTACGAGAGTTGTCTGGTTGGGAGAGGCCCACGCGCTTGCCCTCGGTGATGGCCACGCGCCTGCCGTCGGGCGAAAACTGCGCCTCGTCCGCACCGCTAACCGACAGCAATTCCTGACCTGACTGGACGTTCCACAGCTTGGCCTGGTGTACCCATTCCTTGCTATCGTTCTCGAACGATCCCAGAGCGATTAAACGCGTGCCGTCAGCATTGAACCGCAGTTCCTTGATGGCTTCGATATTCCAGCGAAACGTCATCAAATCTTTGCCGGTTTGTACATCCCACAGCTTGATCGAGTCGTTTTCCTCGGCGCTAGTTACCAGATGCTGACCATCGGGACTGAAGACCAGATGGTTGATCCAGTTCGCCTGGCACTTAAACGCTGTCAGTCGCTCACCCGTCTGCAAGTCGCAGATTTTGACTTCACTTTCGGCGACTGCTTTCTTCGTTTCGTCCCAGTCGCTGTAAATCGCAGCCAGACGTTTGCCGTCGGGGCTGAAGGCCACGGTGTCAGGATGTTGATCCGGGAGCGTCAGCCGCTCTTGGCCGGTTTGCAGGTCCCAGATTTTTACGCTCTGGCTCTCCATCTGGACGGCCAGGAACTTGTTGTCCTGACGACGCCCGAGTTTCCTGACGACGCCGTTTAGTTTAAAGACCTCCTTACCGGTTCGCGTATCCCAAACCTTCATGTTTCCGGCGACATGTTTCTTTGTCGCGGGATCAATTTGGACGCTAATGAGCACCACATGGCCGCCGTCCGGAGTAAATTCTGGCATTTTCCCCCACCTGGAAGCATCAAAATCGGTCACGCTTGAGAGTTCAACTGCAAACTCTTCCTGGCCGGTCTGCAGATTCCAGGCCTGCAACGTGGGCGGCGTCGCCGGCACATTGCGAGCAGGAGTTGGTCGCACGGGACCTTGAGCTTTTAAGCGGAACAGGCGCGTGCGGTCTGGGCTAAGGCGGAACTGGTATTGCGTATACGGCGACGTTGGCGTGTTGATGGAGAGCAAGGGGCCGATTTTGGAAAGGCGATTCAAGTACTGCCACTCAAAGCCGCGGCGGTCGAACTCTCCGGCTTTGGGGAGATGTTGGTTGAGAAGCTCGGACATGGTGCTTACATCACCGCTATCCCAAGCTGCTTTCGCCATATGAATGTGGTCTGCATAAACAGTATCCTGCAGATGCTCGTCTTTGGCGGCGAGCTTATCGGCGAGGGCTTTGACTTCGTCGCGCTGCTTGATGGCCTCTTGTTCCTTTTGTTCTGCGGCGGCGGCATTTTCATTTGCTTTTTGCTCGTTTGCGACCGCCTTCTGTTCGTTCGCCGTGGCTTGGGATTCAGCTGTTTTCGCTCTGACAGCCTGCCAGGCACTGACGGTGGTGCCAAGAATCAAGCAGACGGCTATTGCAGCGGCAGTGGTCAGGGATGCTTTATGTTTACGGGCGAATTTTTCGAAGCGATACATGGCAGTTGGCGGACAAGCGAGGACAGGTTCGTCGTTGAGGTAGCGGTGGATGTCGGAAGCAAACGCGGACGCTGATTCGTAGCGGCGGGAGCGGTCTTTTTCGAGGGATTTCATGACGATCCAGTCGAGCTCCGAACGACGGGGGGCTCGGGGTTCGGGATTGCGGGGAGTGCGTCGGAAGGATGTCCCTCAGCCCCTAGTCCCGCGGGTACTCCCGCCGGAATACCGGCCCGAGTCCCCGTTTTTCGCGTTTTCGCAAGTCTCGCACTGACCGTTTCCGGCTCCTCTTCGCGAATGATTCGTCGCATTTCGTCGAACCCGGCGCTTTTGAGGCGCTCTTTGTCGAAGGGCGTCTGGCCGGTGAGCAATTCGTAGAGCAGCACGCCGAGCGAATAGACGTCGCTGCGGGTATCGACGTCGTGGCTGCTCATTTCGGCTTGTTCGGGGCTCATGTAGAGCGGCGTGCCGATGAGTTGCGCGTAAGCCGTATAGATGGTGCGGTCGGTCAATTGCTGGCCGACGGCCTTGGCAACGCCGAAATCGATCACCTTCGTCTGCGGGCGACCGCCGTGCATGGTGACCATGACATTCGAGGGCTTCAGATCGCGATGAATGATTCCTTTTTGATGGGCATGCTGCACGGCGTGACAAACGTCGAGAAACAACTCCAGCCGCTGCCGCGGGTTGAGCCGGGCCTTGTCGCAATACTCGGTGATTGGCAGGCCATGGACGAGCTCCATGACAAAATACGGCCTACCGGCCGTAAAATCACAATGACCAAGCTCCAAATCACAAACAATGTCCAAATTCGAAGGCTCAATGTCCGAAACGGGCACGCCTTCTTCGTTTTGTGCTTTAGATTTGGTCCCTCGAATTTGTTTGGTGCTTGTTGCTTGTGATTTGGTGCTTTGCCCCGTCGTGCCTGCGTCATAGATCCGCGCGATGTTGGGATGGTCCATCATCGCTAGGGCTTGGCGCTCGGCTTCGAAGCGGGCAATCACTTGCTTGGTATCCATGCCGGGCTTGATGATCTTGAGCGCGACGCGGCGGCGTACGGGCTCCGTTTGCTCAGCGACATAGACGACGCCCATGCCGCCTTCGCCGATTTGCTCCAGCAGCTTGTAGCGGCCGATGATTGTGCCGGGCGTTTCGCCAAACTGCGGATGTTCCAACGTGGCCACGGACCCCGCGGCCGGCGATTCGAGGAACTCGCCTGCTCCTTCGTGTGCCCGCAGCAGCACTTCGACGCGGTGCCGGAGCGGCGATTGGCCATTGCAGGCTTGATCCAGCAATCGCTGTCGCTCTGCCGCGTCTGGCTGATTAAGCACCTGCAAGAAAAGGTCTTGTTCGGTCACGATTTGGCTCCAACGAACGGGAAGTGCAGACGCAGGTCAGGCTCGTAAAATCAGGCGACTGTGTTTTGCTGCGCAAAACACAGCCACCCAGACCGAAGGAACGTGCTTTCGCAGAGCGAAAGCCGACAATCGCCCCTATTCTGTCATGCGAAATCGACGCGAGAAATGCGCAGCGAAATTGTTGAATTTGCTCTGCAGAGTCGATTTTCAGTTGGCAGGGCGGAATGCGGTGCGGAAGTTTTGCCACAGATTGTGGATGACTCGCTCGGCAGCGCCTTGAATCAAGCTGGTGTTGACGGGCTTCAACAGTCCTTCGCGGGAGACGATTGTGCCGGTCCAATTGAGGTCGGTGCTGTTGGCGGCTGTGGCCAAAAGAATTTCGATATCGACGACGATGGCGGCTCCGATGCCTTTGCCGCGGGAGCGGACAACTAGGCGCTGTTCGGGCTCGGATTCAATGACGGTAAAGCTCAATTCGAGCGAACCTGTCAGAAAGGAAAAGCGGGGGCGAACTTTGCACGTGAAGCTGGTTGGTTCGAGGCGTTCGACTTTGTCCACGTCCGGAATGACGCGGGAGATGAAGGCCATGTCGGTGAGCCGCGGCCAGAGATCGGATTGGGTGCAGTCGAAGTGTTCGGAGCCGGAGAAGTTCATGGCAAGTTCAGCCGCCTCATGTTTCTGTCACCGCTCGAATTCAGATGGAACAGAAGATAACGAAGGCAACGAAGAATGTTCAGCCTTCGCTGCCTTTGTTTTCTTGTGTTCATTCAAGTTCATTGCATTCAATTAAAGGCTTATCGAAACGCCGCGTAGTCTTTGCCGAGGATGCTGGCGGCGATTTTGAGCTTGAGGACTTCGTCGGTGCCTTCGTAAATGCGGCAGACGCGAACGTCTTTCCAGTGGCGGGCGGGGCGGAAGAGCTCGGAATAGCCGCGGCCGCCGAAGACTTGGATGGCGCGGTCGGCGGCCTGGCAGGCGGCGTTGGCGGCGTGGTATTTGGCTTTGGCGACGAGCAGATCGGCCTGTTCGAAGAGATTCTTGTTGCTGATGTCGGTGTCGCTGGCTTCTTTGGACTGAGCGGCGCAGGTGACCATTGCCTCGGTTGTTTGGCGAGCCATTTCGATCTCGGCGATATGTTCCTGGACGAGTTGATGCTTGGCGATTGGTTTGCCGTGCTGCTCGCGAGATTTGGCGTACTCGACGGCTTCGTGGAGACAATCTTCGATCACGCCGAGGCAACCGGCGGCGACACTGAGGCGGCCGCTGACGAGGGTGGCCATGGCGATGCGGAAGCCGTCGCCTTCGTTGCCGAGCAGGTTTTCGGCCGGCACGGCGTAGTCGGTGAGCTGGAACATGGCCGTGTTGCACGTCGGGAGGCCGAGTTTGGCGGTCATGTCTTCGCGTTCGATGCCAGGGCCGTTGGTGTCGAGGATGAAAGCGCTGACACGGCGAGGGCCGGATTCGGGATAGGCGAAGACGACGATTGCGTCGGCGATGCCGCCGTTGGAAATCAAGTATTTGATGCCATTGAGGACGAACCGATTGCCGTCGCGACGGTAAGTGGATTTCATTTCGAGCGGATTGGAACCCGCGTCGGGCTCCGTGAGGCCGAAGGCCATGATTTTTTCGCCACGTGAGGACGGCGGCAGATAGCGCTGCTTTTGGTCGTCATTGCCGAAGCGGACGATCGGATATTGGCCGATCGATGAGTGGGCAGAGAATAGCGTGCGCAAGCCGCTGCCTTCGCGGCCGATGCGGGCCATGATGCGGGCGTAGGTGGGCGCGTCGGCCTCGCGGCCGCCGTATTTTTTCGATACGCCGATGCCGAGCAGATTGTGCTTCTTGGCCAACACAATCGACTGCTCGTTGAAGCGGTGCTCCAGATAGCACAGCTCTTCCGCCGGGCGAATTTCTTCGCAGAAGGCATCGACATCGGCCACTAAGCGTTTTCGGTCGTCGTCATTCATAGCTCTCACTTTGCTCACGCGGCTGGCAAAAAAGGTGCGGCGATTGTGATCGGGTTGGCGCTCGGTAAAAATAGACGGCCACGTGCGGGGCTGCAACCAGTTTCTTATTTGAAGGCAGTTCGATGCGCTGGGCACTGGCTCCCTGGATATTAATCTTCGGTGTGTTGGAAGCGGCCGAGGCGCCGGTGCAGCCGTCGAATAGCGCCGTCGTAAGCACGTCGTCGGACCCGAACGACTGGCCGATGTACAACCGCGACGTGCTGGGCACGCGGCATAACCCGGCGGAAATGGCGGTCGGCAAAGACAATGTTGGCCAGCTCGTCGAGAAATGGCGATTTCCACCCGCAGCTTCGAAGGAGACGATCGGCGTCGTGCATGCGACGGTGGTCGTCAACGGTCACGTCTATTTCGGGACGGAGACGAAGCCGACGTTTTATAAGCTGACGCCGGACGGCAAGCTGAAGTGGTCGTATCGGCCGGCGGCGAGGAGCAAGTCGGCCCTGCCGGCGATTGGGCTGCCTACAGCTGGGTTTATGAACGCGGCACTGGTCACCAACGACGCGGTGTTCGTCGGCGACATGGGCGGAACGATCTACGCGCTCGACCGAATGAGCGGCAGCGAGCGGTGGAAAATCGACACGCGGGCGGAGCCGTTTCCCGGTGCTCATTCGTCAAATTGCGTGTTTGCCGCGCCGATTTTGGCTGAGGGTTTGGTCGTGGTCGCCGGCGGGGCATTCGAACACGCAGTGGCAGCCACTCCTTGGAACCGCGGTTGCACCGGTCGTGGTTTTGTCGTCGCGCTACGGCCGGAAAACGGCAAGGTCGTGTGGAAATACGATGTCGGGCCGGAGCCGGGGCCGCTCGATCCGCCGGTGACGATCAAATATGGAAATAGAGAGCGGACGTTTTATTACGGACCATCGACGAGCTCCGTGTGGTGTACTCCGTCGTTCGACGCTGATAGTCAGACCGTTTTCTTTGGCACCGACTGCCATAACTCGCCGCGACAGCCGACGGCCGACGATCCGCGGCACTCGACGAAGCATTCGTGCGCCGTCATCGCTGTCGATTCGCGGACCGGCGCAGAGAAATGGGTGACGCAGATCACGGCGAACGACGTGTGGAACTACGCTTTGCCGTCGTACGACCCGCGGACTGGGTACAAGGACCAATCGGTTGGCGACACGCCGAAGATTTACACGATTGACGTGAACGGGAAAGCAACGAAAGTGGTCGGCTGCGGGACAAAGAACGGGGGCTTTTACGTCCTGGGTGCCGCGAAGGGCGAGATTCTATTCAACACGCCGATTTACACCGGAGCGCCTGGCAATGTGCCAAAGGATCTCGACCCGCGAATCCTCGCGCTGCCCAGCGCCATCGGCGGATTACAGACCGGTTGCGCGACCGATGGCCAATCGATATACACCAATGGCATTGATTTTCTCGGTTCCAGTTCGGCAGGGAGCGTCCGCAAGCCGTCGGGCGGGCGAGTGGTTTCGCTCAGCCTGGACACGCGGCAAGAAAATTGGCGGCATGAGCGGCCGAAAGTGCCGGCTGTCGGCGGCACTGCGGAGAATCCGGCATTCACCGACGTCGGCGATCCGGTCGCATCGGGCATTGCCTTGGCCAACGGCGTCGCCTACTTCACGACAACGGTGAGCAATCGGCTGGTCGCGGTAGATATGAGCAACGGGACCATGCTCAAGGAGATCGACCTTGGCCCCGTCTGGTGCGGGCCGACCGTTTCCCGCGGTCGTGTCTATGTCGGGACCGGCAACCTTCTCTTTGCTCCCGATAATCCGCAAGAGGCTTACTTCCCCAAAAGCGCAACGGGAACCGTTCGTTCCTTCGGAATGTCAAGCGATGACGAGGTCATTCAAATAGCAGACGAGTAACAGGCATTTTATGTCGCGCATGGAATCAAGCTATCGATTTAACGTCCACACAGATTGGCAAGCAAAAAAGAGCCGTGGGTTCCAAAAGTAACTTCCGGTACTCGCCGGCGGCACAAACAAGCTTCGGAATCAGCTGACCAATCCACACAAGGCAGTATGCCATAACTGTGCGGGCTTCGACTGTGTGCTGCAGCCAGCTTTGGTATCAGCACTGTTTCACGAGCATCGAAGCCTGGCCGACGTACCAATGCACGCGGCAGTGGCGATCAAACCACTCAAGAATACGGTATGCAGGTGAACGCATGACGCTCGCCACCTTGCGATCAAGATCGGCCATGAAGGATTGTTTGGCGTCCCCATGGGCGAATTCTTCGACATCCCGCCGCAGCGCATCGATGCGATCGACAATTCTGCCAAAGTCACGGTAGGCTTCGAGCTTCTTTTCAAGCGTTCGCGAACGACGCATTTCCAGCTCGGATATTAGAACGTGCTCGGCGAGATTATCAGCCCGACTATGTAATTGTTTCCACATGCTGAATTATTGCCGCCGCCGCTCGAAAGGCCAGTGCTTTAGGGCACCGCGGATTCCCTGCCCATTTGGCCCCCAGCACTCCACGCCTTCGTTGCGAGCATTGTTGGCGTACATCGTTGGCATGATGTGACGAATGGCACTTTGACTTTCATTACGCCTTTAGCCATGAAGCGTTTAGTCCGTGCGCTTTCGCCAGTTCTGGTATTCCGGGGCGGTCAGAATGCCGCCCATGATGATTTCGAGCAGAGCAGAAAACTGTTCGGCCGTTGAAACGGTGCGGCCGAGGAAGTGATTGGTAAACATCGTGCCGTAGAGGAGGCTGCCGACGGTGTCGAGGATGCGCTCGACGGGGAGGTCGTTGCGGATGCGTCCGAGGCGCATGAGGTCGCGATACATTTCGCGCCAGGGGCCGCGGTTGGCGTCGCGGTGCTCGAAGTAGCTGGGCCGCTTGCGGTCGCGAAAGATGGCCCGCTCTTGAATGAGCAGTTCGACGTAGTGGGGATGCTGATCGAAAAAGTTCAGATAGCTGCGGAGCGCGGCGGCGATTTTGTCGATCGCGTCGGGTTCGGCATCGGCGGCCTGCTGAACGGCGGCTTGCATCCGCCGCATGCCATCATCGACGCATTCGCAGAATAGTTTTTCCTTGCTGTCAAAATAAAGATAGAGAGTGCCCTTGGCAACGCGGAGCTTGGTGGCAACCCGGTCCATTTCGCACGAATCGTAGCCCAGTTCAGCAAATAACTTGGCGGCTGTCTCGATAATCGCCTCGCGCCGCGCGGCGCGGCGAAGGTCGGCTTTGCTGGCGGCAACTTGGGAAAGCGCCATGGCAGTCGCACAAGATTGCAGATTCGTAATCCGCGGTGATTGCGATTGTATCCCGCGGCAGATCGCCTATTATTGTAGCATCGGGACGGTGACTGACTAGTCAGTCACAAATGCGGGCGGACTCCTGGCGTAAAACCTGGAAAGCGGGCGGCGATGCGGCAATTTGCGATCTGTCAGGCCGGTGCAGCGGCGGCGGTGGCCGCAATTGCGCTGATTGCCGGCTGCGAGCAAGCGGAAATTAAAGCGCCGCCGAAGAAGCCGGCGGAAGTGTTTGTCGCGACGCCAACGACGGAGGTCGTGACGGACTATCAAGAATTCACCGGGCGCACGACGGCCGTTTACACGGTCGAGGTTCGATCGCGTGTGAGTGGCTATTTGGATCGGGTGCTGTTCCACGACGGAGCCGATGTACAGGGTGGGCAGCAATTGGCTGTGATTGACGACCGGATTTATCAGGCGACTGCGGCAAACGCGGCGGCGATGGTCAATCAGGCGACGGCGCGGCGCGATAATCTGACGAATCAAGATCGCCGGTCGCACGAATTGCGGCGAACGAATGCCGTCTCGCAGGAACAATATGAGACGATTGCGTTCCAGCGGGCGGAGGCGGACGCGGCGGTGACGGCGGCCGAGGCTCAGAAGCAATTGGCCGATCTTAATGTCAGCTATACGCGAGTGATCGCGCCGATCAGCGGTGTGATCAGTAATCGCCGCGTCGATCCGGGCAATCTGGTGAAGGCCGACGACACGGTGCTGGCCACGATCGTGTCGCAAGATCCGATTTACGTTTATTTCGACGTGAACGAGCGAACCGTATTGAAGCTGCGGCGGCTGATTCATGAAGGAGTGTTGGAAGAAGCCGATGACGCCGGCGTGGTGGTGCAGGTTTCGCTGGCTGATGAGGAGGACTATCAACATAAGGGCACGATCGACTTTCTCGACAACCAGATCGATCCGAATGCCGGGACGCAGCGGGTGCGGGCGGTGATTCACAATGGCGACCGGCTGCTATCGCCGGGCTTGTTCGTGCGGCTGCGGTTTCCGGTCAGCCGGCCGCATGAGGCGCTGCTCGTGCAAGAGGAGGCGCTGGGAACCGACCAGGGGCAACGGTTTTTATATGTGCTGAATGACAAGGATGAGGTTGGTTATCGGCGGGTGAAAGTCGGAACGTTGACGCATGGCCGCCGGGTGATTGAAGACGGCCTCGTGGCGGGCGAGCGGATTGTTGTGAACGGGCTGCAGCGTGTACGGCCTGGCGACAAGGTGACGCCGAAACCGATCAGTGCTACGGCGGAGCCGCGATCGTCGGTCGAGGGGCTGGCGATGGATGCGACGATCGCGCGGCCGCAAACAGTTGGTAAGCCGGTGACGCCGGCCGCTGACGAGCGCCCGGCGATCCCGCGGGGACATGAGCGCTAAGCGGTGAGGCTGCCGTGTTTTGCCGGTTCTTTATCGATCGACCGATCTTCGCGGCGGTGCTGTCGATCGTGATCACGCTGGCCGGCGGCGTGGCGGTGGTAAACCTGCCGCTGGCTCAATATCCGCCGATTACGCCGCCCACGGTGCAGGTGGATTGCAGCTATCCGGGCGCGAGCGCGCAGGTTGTTTCGCAGACAGTCGCCGCGCCGATCGAGCAGCAGGTCAACGGCGTCGAAAACATGCTCTACATGTCGTCGCAGAGCACGAACGACGGCACGTACACGCTGACGGTCACGTTCAAGCAGGGCATGAACGTCAATCTCGCGCAGGTGCTGGTGCAGAACCGGCTGAGCCTGGCGATGCCCGCGCTGCCTGACGTGGTGAGGCAGGCGGGTGTCACGACGCGGAAGCGCTCGCCCGACATCATGATGACCGTCAGCATCAACTCGCCCGATGGCCGCTACGACCAGGTTTATCTCAGCAACTATGCCCTGCTACACGTGAAGGACGAGTTGGCGCGATTGCCGGGCGTCAGCGATGTGTATGTATTCGGGCAGCGCGACTACAGCATGCGGATCTGGGTCGATCCGGACAAGCTGGCGGCGCGCGGTCTGGCGATTACGGACGTGCTCGCGGCGTTGCGGGCTCAAAACACACAGGTGGCGCTCGGGCAAATTGGTCAGCCGCCGGCGGTCAGCGGGCAGGTGTCTCAATATCCGCTGACGGTGCTGGGCCGGCTGACCGAGCCGGAGCAGTTTGAGCAGATCGTCATTCACACGACCGATGACGGGCGGATGCTCCGGGTGCGCGACATTGGGCATGTCGAGCTGTCGGCCCGCAATTTCGACATTTCGAACCGGTTCGACGGCAAGCCGACCGTGGGCCTGGCCGTGTTTCAGTTGCCGGAGGCGAACGCGCTTTCGACGGCTGATCTCGTGAAAGTAAAAATGGCCGAGTTGGCGGAGGATTTCCCCGACGGCGTGGTCTATGAGATTGGTTATGACACGACGCCGTTCATTCGCGAGTCGGTGTATGAGGTTTTTAAGGCGCTGCGGGACGCGATTTTGCTCGTGGCGATCGTCGTGCTCGTGTTTCTGCAAGGCTGGCGAGCGGCGGTTATTCCACTGATCGCGGTGCCGGTGGCGATTGTGGGAACATTTGCGGCGATGGCGATTGCGGGATTCAGCCTGAACAATTTGACGCTATTTGGCCTGGTATTGGCGATTGGCATCGTCGTCGATGATGCGATCGTGGTTGTGGAAGCGGTGGAACATCACATCGAGCATGGTTTGGCGCCGCGAGAGGCGGCGATCCGCGCGATGGATGAAGTGTCGAGCCCAGTGATCGCCGTCGGCTGCGTCCTGAGCGCTGTTTTTATTCCATGCGCGTTTATCTCGGGCATTGTCGGCCAGTTCTTTCGGCAGTTCGCGCTGACAATCGCCATTTCGACACTCATTTCGACGTTCAACTCGCTGACTCTGAGCCCCGCGCTGGCAGCGCTGTTATTGCGGCCGCGCAGCGGTTGGCGCGACCCGCTCACCTGGCTGTGCGACATGGTGTTGGGCTGGCTGTTCTGGCTGTTTAACCGCGGGCTTTCGGCTTCGACGAAAAGTTACACGTGGATTGTTGGCCGGATGCTGCGAGTGCCGCTGCTGGTGCTCGCGGTCTATGGCGGCCTGCTCGTGCTGACTTATTGGGGGTTCCTGCAGCTGCCGACCGGATTCATTCCGCTGCAAGACAAGGGCTATATGACGGCCAGCCTGCAGTTGCCGGATTCGGCGTCGGCCGAGCGAACGAAAGCCGTGATGGCGCAGATCGAAAAAATCACGCTGGAAACGCCCGGCGTTAAAAATGTGAACGCTGTGTGCGGCAATTCGTTTACGCTCGGCGCGCAGGCTTCTAACTTCGGCTCGATGTTCATCATCCTGAAGAACTTTAGTGAGCGGCGGTCGCCGAATTTGAAGTCGGACGCGATTATCGCGACGCTGCGCAAACGTTACGCCGCCGAGGTGCCGGAGGCGATTGTGCAGATCGCGCCGCCGCCGGCCGTTTCGGGATTGGGCCGCGCGGGTGGGTTCAAAATCATGGTCGAGGATCGAGGCGACAACGGCCTGGTGGCCTTGCAGGAGCAGACGGATAACCTGGTCAAACAAGCGAACAAAGAGACGGGGCTGCAGGGGCTATTCACGGTTTTCAAGGCGAATTCGCCGCAGTTGTTTGTCGATGTGAATCGCGATGCGTGTCTGTCGCAGCGGGTGAATCTGGGCGATGTGTTTGCCACGCTGCAGGCGTACCTGGGCTCGCGATATGTCAACGACTTCAATCGCTTTGGCCGCACGTGGCAGGTGGTCGTGCAGGCCGATTCGAAGTTTCGCGACGAGATTGAGGACGTGCAGCGGCTGACGGTCCGCAACGCCACGGGGCAGATGGTTCCGCTCGGCGCGCTGGCCTCGGTGCAGCCGATCAGCGGTCCGTTGGTGCTGAACCGGTACAACATGTATCCAGCGGCGGCGATTCAAGGCAGCGTTGCTCCGGGCTATAGCACGGGTCAGGCGAATTCGCGGCTGGAAGCGGTTGCCAGACGCGAGCTGCCGTCGTCGTTTGCGTTCGAGTGGACGGAGTTGGCTTTTCTAGAGCGGAACAGCGCGAACACGGGCATGATCGTGTTCGGATTTTCCGTCGTGTTTGTGTTTTTGGTGCTGGCGGCGCTGTATGAGAGCTGGGCGCTGCCGCTGGCGGTGATTCTGGTTGTGCCGATGTGTGTGCTCTGCTCGATCGCGGGCGTGGCGTTCAACAAGATGGATATCAACATCTTCACGCAGGTCGGCTTCGTGGTGCTGATTGGGTTGGCCTGCAAGAACGCGATTTTGATCGTCGAATTTGCGAAGGCGCGCTACACAGCCGGCGACGACATTCGCACGGCGACGCTAGAGGCATGTCGCTTGCGGTTGCGGCCGATTTTGATGACGTCGTTCGCGTTCATTCTGGGCGTTGTACCGCTTGTTTGGGCGCAAGGCGCCGGGGCGGAGATGCGGCAGGCGCTGGGCACGGCAGTGTTCAGCGGCATGATCGGCGTGACGCTGTTTGGCATTTTTCTGACGCCGGTGTTTTTCTCGGTGGTCGAGCATGTTTCGCACTGGAAGGTGTTTTCAACGGGTTGGCTGCCCGCGATTGGCGGAGAAGCATTGAATGTGTTGCGGCTGAAACCGCTGCGGCAGGGTGTTGCGGCCGTTAGCCGTCGTCTGACCCGGTCGCGCGGCGCGGTCGGCGGCAATGTGCGGCCGGCAAAGCCACCAGCCGTGGGTGCGGTGCAGGACGTGGCTCCCCAAAACGGCAATGGCCATGCTCATGCGGTTTTGAAGCCGGTGCCGACGGTGCAGTCCGTTGAGACCGCTGAGACGTTGCCGCCGGCGATTGAAATTGTGACCACGAAAGCTGAGACAGAAGAAGTTATTGTCGCCGGTCCGACGACGGATGCTCTCGACTTCGCCGAGCAAACGAGCGTTGTTACCCAAGCGGAGTCTGCGTCAGCCACCGAGGCCGAAACGTCCACCGTTCGCTAATCCTCATGTTCTCTCGATTTTTCATCGATCGACCGATTTTCGCGACTGTGCTGTCGATCGTGATCACGCTCGGCGGCAGCATCGCTGTGTTCACGCTGCCGGTCACGCAGTATCCGGAGATCACGCCGCCGACGGTCGAAGTTTCGACTGTTTATCCGGGCGCGAATGCTCAGGTCGTCGCCGATACGGTTGCCGCGCCGATCGAGCAGCAGGTGAACGGCGTCGAGGGCATGCTGTATATGTCGTCGCAATCGACGAATGACGGCGTCTATACGCTGACCGTTACGTTTCGACCGGGCGCCGATCTGAATTTGGCGCAGGTGCTAGTGCAAAATCGCGTGGCGCTCGCGCAGCCGATTTTGCCCGATCTGGTCAAACGGCGTGGTGTGACGGTGAAGAAGAAGTCGCCGAGCGTGCTAATGATCGTCAATCTCTATTCGCCGGATAATAGCCGCGACAATCTGTATCTGAGCAATTACGCGACGATTCAGTTGCGTGACGAGTTGTCGCGTCTGGCGGGCGTGGGCGATATCTCGTTTCTCGGCCAGCGGGACTACAGCATGCGGGTCTGGCTCGATCCGGAGCAGCTTGCGATGCGCAATCTGGACGCGGCTGACGTCGTTCACGCGATCGAGCAGCAAAACACGCAAGTTGCCGCGGGGCAGATCGGGCAGCCGCCGGCGCCGACCGGGCAGGCCTTTCAATACACGATGACAACGCTCGGGCGGCTGGCCGAAACCGAGCAATTTGGCGACATGATTCTGAACACGGACGGCCAGGGCCGCATTATTCGGCTGCGCGATGTCGCCCGGACGGAGTTGGGGGCGCTGGCTTACGATCAGGCCTGCACGCTCGACGGTAAGCCGTCGGTGGCGCTCTCGATTTATCAGCTCCCGGGCACGAATGCTTTGCAAACGGCCCGCACCGTGCGAACCAAAATGGAAGAGCTGCAGGGCCGTTTTCCACAGGGCGTTACGTACGACATCGTCTATGACACGACGCCGTTCATTCAGGAGTCGGTGAATGAAGTCTTCACGGCATTGCGCGACGCGGTCATCCTCGTTGCCCTGGTGGTGCTGATTTTTCTGCAAGGCTGGCGGGCGGCAGTTATTCCGCTCGTGGCGGTGCCGGTCGCAATCGTCGGCACGTTTGCGGCGATGGCCGCGGTTGGCTTTAGCCTCAACACGCTGACGCTGTTTGGGCTGGTTCTGGCCGTGGGCATCGTGGTCGATGACGCGATCGTCGTGGTGGAAGCGATCGAGCACCATATCGAGGAAGGCTTGAGCCCGCGCGAGGCGGCGATCCGCGCGATGGAAGAAGTTTCCGGGCCGGTCATCGCCGTGGGTCTGGTGCTCAGTGCGGTGTTTCTGCCGTGCGCGTTTATCACGGGCATTGTCGGACAGTTTTTTCTGCAATTCGCGCTGACGATCGCCATTTCCACGATTATCTCGACGTTTAACTCGCTGACGCTGAGTCCGGCTCTGGCGGTCTTGTTGCTGCGGTCGAAAGCGGGTGGGCACGGCGAGGCGCTGCCGAGGATTGGGCTGGCGATCGCGGGAGCCATTGCGGCCGGGAATTTTCTCGCGCCGTGGGTGCAGGCTCAGCTCGGCAATCGGCTGGTGGGCTGGCCGGTGTCGCCGGAGTGGCTGGCCATCGGACTGGCGGCAATTGCGGGCGGCCTACTGGCGTGGCTGGCCAGCTGGCCGGTGAACTGGCTTTTGATGCGATTGTTTTGGGCGTTCAACGCGGTGTTTGGCCTGGTGACGCGCGGTTACGTCGGCTCGGTCGGCCTGCTGCTACGAGCCAGCTTGCTGGTGCTGGCCGGATATGGCGGCCTGTTGTATCTGACGTATCAGACGTTCGAAAAAACGCCCACCGGTTTTATTCCGGCGCAGGACAAGGGCTATTTGCTCGTCAATATTCGCCTGCCGGATTCGGCGTCGCTGGAGCGGACGGGCCGCGTGATGCAGCAGATTGAAGGGCTGGCCGGTAAAACGCCGGGCGTGCGGCATACGGTGGCGATCGCGGGCCAATCGATTTTGCTCGGCGCGAGCGCGCCGAATTTCGGGTCGATGTATGTGATGCTGGACGAATTCCATGAACGGGCCCATCAGGGCCTCTCGGCGGGAACGATTTCGGCGACATTGCAAGAGCAACTGGAGAACGAAGTCAGCGATGCGGTTGTGAACATTGCCGGCGCGCCGCCGATTGAAGGACTCGGCACGGCCGGCGGCTTTAAGATCGTGATTGAGGACCGCGGCGAGAATGGTTTGTCGGCATTGCAGCAGGTCAGTCAGCAAATCGTGGATGAAGGCCGGCAGACGCCCGGTCTCGACAAGCTGTTCACCAGCTTTCGCGCCGACACGACGTGGCTCTTGCTCGACATCGATCGCGACGAGGCCCAGTCGATGGGCGTGTCGATGGCCGATGTGTTCAACATGCTGCAAGTAAATTTGGGCACGCTCTATATCAACGATTTCAACCGCTTTGGCCGCACGTGGCAGGTGAACGTGCAAGCCGATGCTCATTACCGCATGCAGGGGGACGACCTGTCGCGGCTCTACGTGCGTAGCTCTCGCAACCGAATGGTGCCACTGATGGGTTTCGCCAAGCTGCGGCAAGTCAGCGGCCCTGTGATGCTCAATCGCTACAATCTTTATTCCGCCGCGACGATCAATGCCGATGCGGCCCCGGGGACGAGCTCGGGGCAGGCAATCGCGCTCCTTGAAAAAGTTGCCAAGAGTAACACGGTGCAATCGATGCGGCCAGAGTGGACGGAGCTGGCTTTGTTGCAACTGCAAGCCGGCAACACGGCGATGTATGCGTTTTTGCTGGCAGTCGTGCTCGTGTTTCTGGTCCTGGCAGCACAGTATGAAAGCTGGTCGCTGCCGCTGGCGGTGATTCTGGTCGTGCCGATGTGTTTATTGTGCTCGGTGTTCGGCGTAATCGTGGCGAAGATGGATATCAACATCTTCACGCAAATTGGGTTTGTCGTTTTGGTCGGGCTGGCGTGCAAAAATGCGATTCTGATCGTCGAATTCGCCCGGTCGCGGCACATGGCGGGCGTCCCGCGGTTTCAAGCCACGCTCGAAGCTTGCCGGCTGCGGCTGCGGCCCATCGTCATGACCTCGCTGGCCTTCATCTTCGGGGTTGTGCCGCTCGTCCTTGGGCAAGGCGCCGGGGCCGAGATGCGGCGGACCCTTGGCGTCGCCGTCTTCGCCGGCATGATCGGCGTGACCATTTTTGGGATCTTCCTGACGCCCGTTTTCTTTTATGTCATTCAAGCCACAACCGATTTGGGCCGCAGATTTATCAGCCGATCCCAAAGCCAATGATTGTCACGTCGCGAATTGCGCCGCGCACGTTGGACCGCCCGCAAAACCGAGCCGCCGGTGTGAAGTATCAACGAGCTTTCATTCCCGAAAATGCCTGCGCGTTTAAAGTGGGGCGCAGATGATACACGGGGCTGCGATCAGCACGATCCACAGCGTCCGCGGAACCTCTCTTTGCGTTGGTGGCGGCCGATTGTTCGAAGTTCTGGAATGTGCCCATCCACCGATCCCAGACATTGAAGAACGATCCGAAATTGACTTTCGTGTTGGTGTGATGCGCGTCGTGATGACGCACGGTGTTAAGGCCGTCGTACAGCCAATGCCGCGCGACGATCGCCGGAACCACTTCGTAACCGGTATGTCCGGCCGCATTGACCTCCGCGTCGTACCACAGAAATGTTAGGAGCGCGAGCGGGTGCAGCGGAACAAACAAAACGAGCAGGGCGATAACGATGAACTGCGTGACGGCCTCCAGCGGCTGAAAGGCATAGATGGCCCACGGCGTGGGAGTCAGCGAGCG
>DASXLL010000264.1:0-3734 GCA_036496265.1 Pirellulaceae bacterium
GCTGATTCATATTAGGCATTATACAAAATCGACTGCACTGACCAAGTGTCTACTATAGGAATCGCCGGTGATGTTCGGTTAAGTGGACCTACGGGATTGGATCATCTGCCAAGCTCCAGTTCACATCCTCAATTTTCACCATAGGCGGATTTCCTCCAGTTCGATCACGGAACCCCTCAGCCGCCATTTGTCCAAGGCTGAGTTGGAAACTGAGCTGCTTGGCGAAACTTCGTACCGCTTGCAGTTTGTGCTGTTGAACTAAAAGTACGCATGCCAGTCCCACGACCACCATCAGCCACAGCAAGTCTCGGATCGTGAAACGGAGCATGCTTGTTCCTATAACTCGTCGGACACTGGAGTCTCGAATATCCACCACACCGGACGAGCAAGCTTTGCATTTGGGTCGAGTTGCCTTAAGGCGGCGAGGCCGTCACGGCGCTTTTGATACCGTCCGTATGCCCATGACCCACCCCAGGCCAACAACGGCGGCCCAATCGCCAAGACGATCAGCAGCGTGCGGAGGCGGAAGCGCATGCCATTAGTTTAGATGGCGAGGCATAACATCGCATCCAGAATTGTTGGTGGACGATTGATTGGCGGCTCAGGCCGGCGAAGGGCCTCGCCGGCCTACTTTGGGCGAGCTTGGGTGGTTGGGTTTCCTGCGCCGCGTTGCGGCTTAAAAATACGACTTGATGGGGGGAGTCTTTGGGACCTGGGGCCGAGGCCGCCAGGCTGTATGACGCCGCCGCTTCGCGGCTGGGTGGGCGTGGTCCCAATTTGGAGCGGTGTCATATGACAGCCGTGGCATGCTGCGCAAACCACAGCCACCCGTCCGATGAATAGCCAATGAGGCTGGCTGACAATCGCCGATCTAAAGTGCCGGCCCTCCGAGCCTCAGATAGATAATTCAATGGTATTGAAATCCCCGACCTGACCAATATTACGCGATTGATAGCTGGGGATTGGCTTCTCATGTGCGTCTAGCGCGCCCTTTCAGGGCTAAAACGTCGCACGCGATTCGTAACCCAGGGCGTCGTTCGCTGCGCTCACTTTGCCCTGGGCTGACGAAGGTTGCCGCGTTGCGGCACATAGAGCTGGAGGGGAAGAGTTGCCTATCCCGGCCGGTTCTGGACTTGGGAAAAGAGGTAGAGCATTTCGCGGGCGATTTGCTGGCAGCGGTCGTCGTATTTTCGAGATTCGTCGGGTGTGTCGTCGAAGGTTTTGGGGTCGTCGTAGGGGATGGCGATTCGAAATGAAGCGCCCTCGACGAGCGGACAAGATTTGTCCGCTTGAGAGCAGGTCAGAATAGCGCAGAAGTTGGTTTTGGGGTTGGGGGGTTCGTTGTAGAGCTTTGAGAAGCACTCTAGCGGCGAGGCGTTGACGGCGAATCGAACTTGAAAATGCGGGTTGTCCTTAGGGCCGGGCTCGGGGCTGGAGATATCGAAGCCGGCTCGGCGGAGGGCGTCGATGGCGCGGCGATTGAAGGCGGTGGCTTCCGTGCCGCCGGAGAAGGTTTCGACGTTGGGCAGGCCGAAATGAGCGGCGGCGGTTTGGGCCCAGATTTGGGCGAGATGACTGCGGCGGGAGTTGTGGGTGCAGATGAAGGTTAGACGGGCGGGCTGTTTGGATTGGAGGCGGCTGTGGACGTAATGCGCGAGCTGGTTGAGTTGGTCTTTTCGGTCAGCGGGAATGAGATCGAATTCGGCGGAGCGAGTTGCGATGTATTTTTGGAGCGGGGGATTGAGGCGCACGGAGTTGTCGGCGGCGAGGGTGGTGGTTAGGACGGCAAGGGAGAGGATTAGCGGGGACATTTTGGCTGCGAGATTATCGATTGAAGCACGATGATGGCCACGAAAAACACGAAAAGACACGAAAAGGCACGAAAAGGCGAGAAAAACCGGCGATGTGAGCGACGATCTCATCTAGGCGTTTTCGAGCTTCGTCGGTCCAGATGACACGAGCCATTGACCGACTCTCCTCTCCATTTCGTCCACCGAAAGCACCCGCCCGTTTTCGATGTCTTGCAAACCACGCTCGACCGATCGGCGAACAAAAAGATGGTACTGAATGTCGTCCAGCGTGCAATCATCTGGCAGTGAATTAATCAGCTCAATAGCGGCTTGTTTAGTGGGTGACATTACGCAGCCTCCTCCGGAAAGCGCCATGACAGGATTTCACGGTTGCGTCTTTCGCTGTTTGCATCATGCTGCTCCGTGACCATGGCGTTAGCTTCAATTCTACGCCGCGGTGGCTAAAAGCGTATCTTCCCTCGTCGGGCGATTATTCCAGGCGCTCTTGGACTTTGGCGAAGAGGCGGAACATGACGCCTAAATACTCTTCGGCTTCGGCGGTGGGCATGACGAGGGGCGGGGAGACGCGGATGACTTTGCCGGCGAGGGGGCCGAGGAGGTGGATGGCGCGGCCGAAGGTGTCGCCGAGGTAGCATTCTTCGACGAAGGCTTTGGCGACTTCTTCGGCGGAGGCTTTGCCGATGGCGGCGCATTCGATGCCCCAGACGACGCCTTCGCCCCGGATGTGAGCGACGGTGGTGAGCTCGGTGAGGCGGAGGAGGCCGCGTTCGAGGGTTTGGGAGAGCGCTTGGGCGCGGTCGAGGACGTCGGTGGTTTCGTATTCGTCGAGCGTGGCGAGGACGGCGGCGCTGGCGAGCGGGTTGGCGCTCCAGGTGTCGGAGCCTTCGCCGTAATGCATGTTGGCGAAGAGATCGGCGCGGCCGACGGCGGCGCTGACGGCGACGCCGTTGCCCAGACCCTTGCCGAGGACGACGATGTCGGGCTCGACGCCGTATTCGGAGAAGGCGAAGAGTGAGCCGGTGCGGCCGAAGTTGGCTTGGACCTCGTCGAGGATGAAGAGGATGTCGCGCTCGCGGCAAAAGCGAGCGAGGAGCTGGATGTATTCCTTTTGAGGATGGAATGAGCCGCCGCCGCCGAGGTAGGGCTCGGTGATCAGGCAGGAGATGCGGCTGCCGTATTCACCCCAGAGGCGGCCGAGCTCGGCTTCGTAGGGGACGAGATCGATGTGTTGCTTGCGGCGGGCGACGCTGAGGCATTCGTCGTGCGGGAAGCTGATGAATTTGACGCGGCTGTCGCGTTCGTTGTCGTATTCGCTGCCGGTGACGGCGCCGGCGAGTCCTTTTTTGCCGTGAAAACCGTGACGGGTGCTGAGGATGATGGGTCCACCGGGGGCGGCGCCGCGGGGGGAGTTGTCGGGTTGCGGGCGATCGAGGGCGGCCCAGAGGGCTTTTTGGATGGCTTCGCTGCCGCTGGCGGCCCAAAGAACCTGCTCGCAGTTTTTGCCGCCGGGCTGCTTTTGCATCAAGGCGATCAGGCGCTCTGTGGCGAGGAGCTCAACTTCCGTGATGGCGTTGTAGGCACTGAGGGTGACGGCTTCTTCGAAGTCGCCGGAATCGGAACGCCACAGAGGGCGTTCCCTACAGCGCCCGTCCAGTCCCATGTAGTCCATGACACGTTGCCACCACCGCGTGGGGTTGTGGCCGAGGTTCATTACCAACACGCCCGAGCTAAAGTCGGCGAGCTTGCGGCCTTCGGGAGTCCAGTGATACGAGCCGGCGCTTTTGGCGAGGACGGCTGAGCTGGGAGTGAAGGTGCGGATGCAGTAAGGCTCGACTTTGGCGAGGCGGCGACGGATGGAGTTGGATTGGTCCTCGCCGGGGTGCTGCGCCGGGGAGGGGGAGAGGGGGAGAGGGGGAGAGGGGG
>DASXLL010000265.1:0-38385 GCA_036496265.1 Pirellulaceae bacterium
CCTGCCCTCCGGGCCTCTCACCCGTCAGCTTCAGCCCGCGCGCGATGGAAACAATCCTTGGCCGCAAGACAAAAGTCCAAAGCTGGTATCTCGACGTCTCGATGCTCGCCAACTACTGGGGCCAGAACCGCGTCTATCATCACACCGGTCCAATTAACATGACTTACGCGCTCTACGAAGCGCTCCGGCTGATCCACGAAGAAGGCCTGGAAAACTGCCACGCCCGGCATCTGCGAAATCACAAATCGCTCAAGGCCGGCCTCGCCGCCCTCGACATTAAATACGCCAGCGCCGAAGCCCACACGCTGCCGCAGCTCAACGCCGTCCACATTCCGCCCGGCATCGACGACGCCACAGTCCGCAATGGGCTCCTAAATCGATTCGGCATCGAAATCGGCGCCGGCCTCGGCGCTTTCAAAGGCAAAGTCTGGCGCATCGGCCTGATGGGTTACGGCTCTCGCCCCGCCAATGTCCTTCTCTTCCTCTCCGCCCTCGAGCAGCTCCTCGCCGAACAAGGCCACAAGTTCAATCACGGCGCCTCCATCGCCGCCGCCAACTCCGCCTACGCTTAAGCGAATCTACGGGGTCGGGAGTCGATTGCGGTGAAATCAGTCCACCGGGACGACGGTCGCCGCAATCGACTCCCGACCCCTTCGGCGTCAATTGTGTTTCCGTCCGGCGATGCGAAGACTGGCGGTCAGCCCCAAAGCCGCGGCAGTTCTTTGCGTCCAATGCGCGTTTCCAAATGGGCGGGATCGAACGATGCTGCGCCGCACCGCATTCAACTCAGCTTCGGTTTGCGGACTGTTCACGTATTCAATCCAGTCCGATGGCCGCGGTACCGGCCATGCGGCTAACGATACGACAGCACTTCTATTGTTTAACTGCCACAGACTGGACCATTTCCACAACTCAGCTCGCGACACCAAATTCGCGCGCTGTGCATTTCGTTCGACATATCTGCATAACGTTAGAAAGTGCTTGTCTTCTTCAACCGGGAACGACTTGAATCGTCCCTGATACAAACTGCCGGTTCCGACAGTTCCATGCACAGCATGCCATCGCTGGGCGTGAGTGACCGTCAACCAGCGCATGTATTCGGATAATGCGTCGTCGGACTCGGGCCAGAGCACCAAGTGCCAATGGTTCGGCATGATGCAATACGAAAGAATCCGCATGGACACCTTTCGTTGCGCCTCTTCAAGAAGAGCAACGAATGCGTCGTAGTCCGCTTCCGTCTGAAAGAGTGTCTGCCGTGCCACCGCGCGATTCAGCACATGAAACGCGTAGCCCGCAGTCGAAAATCGTGATCGGCGGGGCATCGCTTCACTTGATGGAGAATGGAAGGGGGCGGGAGTCGATTGCGGTCAAGATTATCCAATTGGAGATCGTACACGCAATCGACTCCCGACCCCTTGCCGTCCCACGCCGCGTCCACCCGGTGTAACTGGTTGCATTTTGCCGCCAAATCGTAATGTAGCGGCTGTAGCGAATCTGCCGACCATATCGAATGCGCCACCCTAGCGCGACGGCATCACCCGCAATCGATGCAATGACTGGTAAACCGATGTCCGCTTTTCACGGCTGTCTGGCAAACGCAAATCCATTCGCCAAGCAGGCTTGCGCGATGGTAGTCATGTGCCTGCTAGCGGCTGCGCCCCTGCGCGCCCAGCAACCAATCACGATCCAGCCGGCATCGCTGGTTCAGCCGCAGCAGCCTTTGCAGCCACCGCAACCCGTGCCGGAGCCGCTTTCACCGCCAGCGGCGATAGCACCCGTGCCGCAGGCCAGCGGCGACGGCAACCCGCCCGGCGGCTTTCGCACCCCCCTCGCGCTGCCGAATACTCCCGAGCCGCCTCCCGGCGTCACAGTGCTCACGTTGGAAGACGTCGAGCAAATCGCCCTCATCAACAACCCTGTGATCAGCCGGGCGCAGGCGCTCGTCGCTTCGGCCCGGGGCAACTGGGTGCAGGTTGGATTGCCGCCGAATCTCTCCTGGGGTTACCTAGGCCAGCAGCTCGGCAGCGGCAATATTGCATCCCAGCACATGGCGATGGTCGATGGCCAGCTCATCACCGGCGGCAAGCTCCGCTGGAACCGAACAATCGCCGAGCAAGAGATTCTGCGGGCCGAGCAAGTCATGTTCGCCACGCAGCAGCGCGTGCTAACCGACGTCCGCGTCGCGTTTTATGAAGCCTTAATCGCGCAGCGCAACCTCGACCTTTCGCAACAGCTTCTCAATATCGCCCGCGAAGCCAACAACACAGCTCAGCGCCTGTTCAACGCCGGCGAAACGTCCGAAGTTGATTACCTGTTGGCTCAGATCGAAGTCTCCAACGCCCAGAACAACGAAGCCATTGCGCGCCAGCGGCATTTTGCGGCCTGGCAATCGCTGCGGGCGGTTCTCGGCGTGCCGAACATGCCCACCGCCGCCCTCCGCGGCGACCTCGAATCGATTCCTGACAATCTGACTTGGGACGACACGCTCAATCGACTGCTCTCGACGAGTCCCGAAATCGGCGCTGCAGTCGCCAACCTCGAGCGGGCCCGCGCCGCGCTGGTCCGCGCCCGCCGCGAAAATATTCCGGACCTCCGCTTTCAAGCTGGTCCCATGAAAGACATGGGCTTTAAAGACGGCAAGTGGGACGGCATCGTCCAGTTGCTCGTGCCGCTACCCATTCTGAACCGCAACCAAGGCGGCATCGCTCAGGCCGTCGCCGACATCTCTGCCGCCGAGCGCGGCATCCAGCAAGTCGAGCTCGACCTGCAAAATCGCCTCGCCCCCGTCTTCGAGCGCTACGCCAGCTCCACCACGGTTGTCCGCCGCTACCGCGAGCAAATCCTTCCCGTAGCCGAAAAATCGCTCGAGCTTGTCCGCCGTGGCTACGCCGCCGGCGAATTTCCCTTCTTGAATTTGCTCAACGCCCAGCGGACCTACTTCCAAACCAACAATCTCTACCTTCAAGCCCTCCTCGACCTCCGCAGCTCCACCGCTCAGATCGAGGGCCTGCTGCTCAACAACAGCTTAGGGACGACCTTCTAGCTGCTGGTAGGTTAAGCTTCAGCATAACCTACGGCTTTTGTCGGCTATAAACGCCTGAAATGGGGCGGACTTCGCTTCGAAATTGCGCCTACCTGGCAGCGGGCCAACTTCAAATCCTCACGAAGCGAAAGGCGCTGCCATGACCTATTTGCCCCAAGTCCTTTGCGCTCACTGCAAAAAATACGTCCGGCCCATTTAGGGAATCACGATCTATCGCTGCGCGATATGCACCAACGTATTTCCGCCGTCTCAGATCGCTGCGGCGCTGGATTTGTTTGACAAGATTCAGACAGCGGTTGACAAGGCGAATACGGAACTTCCGAGCGTTGTCACACGTATAAGCCACGAATGACGACAGATGTGACTCGATCGCGTCTGGCCCCGGCGGCGGGAACTTGCGCCGCGGGGTTTCTTTCTTACTGCCCGGTCTTCACGCGGTAACGCACTTCAGTGTGTCATTTGGCGGACTCCGCTGCGATATCGCGCTTACATGGTAGCGAGCCAATTTCGGTGCTCGAAACAAAAGGTGCTGCCATGAAAAGGGTTCAATTTGAATGTCTCGTCGCGGCCGGGTGCTTACCCGCGGCCTGCTGGCGGGCTGATGGTACTTTCTTCAATGCCAACGATGCATTCCGATCTTTGCTCGGATACTCAGGCCACGACATCAACGCCGGCAAAATTCGCTGGCCAGAAATCACTCCGCCTGAATACCAGCCGCTCGATGAGCAAGCGCTCGTAGAAATTCGTCAGCTCGGCAAGTGCTGGCCGTTCGAGAAGGAATATGTGGGCAGCGACGGCAGCAGGATTCCCGTGCTCGTAACGGCTGCTGCCTTCGGCAAAGGCGTCGTTGACGCGGGCAGTTTTTGCGCCATTGATCTCCGTCGGCGTAAACGATTGCCCGAGGCTGACCACGCAGCCACGGCACAAGTCTCCCGTCTATCGGCGCGGCAACGGCTGATCTGCCTGCTCGGTGCCTACGGTGTGAACCAAAAACGGATCGCAACCACCCTCGATATTGGTCTGCGCACCGTCGAATTGGAGAGGCACCGCGCCGCCAAAGCGCTAGACCTGCCGACCCCGGCCGCCACGATCTGGGCCGTTTCCAATCGCCAACTTTTGCACTCCAGCGCGATGAGCGACGGCCTGCTCACTTCGCCTCTCGAGCAATTGATTGACGCCGGAAACTTCCCACTCGATGCTTAGCCGCGGAGAGTGCGTTTGGGTTGGGAGACGAGGTCGGTTGCCAGCAGGAATAAAAGATCGTCTGCGCTGGTTGTTGAGCTTGGCTCGCTCATGGGTGAAGCGTCGTATGATTCGCCTTCGGATTGATGGGGATGGGCGTTGATGTAGTTGATGACGATCAGGACATCTTCCGCGACGACACGACCATCGCCATTCACATCGACGTACGGTCCACCCTCCGGCGGATTGTCCGGGATTTTTGAGCCTTTGGCATTGATGTAGTTGATGATGGCCAGCACATCGTCGGCAACGATGTGGCCGTCCGGCGCAGACGACGTGGAACCGGTGACATCCAAGCCCCGCCGCGCGCCGGTATCGGCGGCATTGAAGAATGGATGCAGCTTCACCACGTTGAACTGCAGGTCGACCTTCGTCTGGTCCACGCCGCCGTTCGCAGTCCCGCCGTCATCCTTGATCGTCACCGTCACGTCCGCCGTCCCTTCCACATTCGGCGCGGGATCAAACGACAACTTTCCATTCGCGTCAACCGTCGGAACCACCGTAAACAGATCCGGATTATCCGTCGAAACCGTAAAACTCACCGTCTGCTGCGGATCGTTCGCCGAGCAGCCCGTCATCCAGCCCGTCACCGTTTGGAGCCCCTGCTCATCGTTCGTGGACTGCGCCGGGCCGAAATTGCAAGTCGGCGCACGGTTCACCGCAGCGACGGAAACCGTGACGGTGCCGGTCGCCGTAAGCGAATTATCACCGACCGGTCCGCCCGTATAGGTAAAGGTCGCTGTGCCGGTGAAGTCAACGTCGGGAGTGAACACCAGGTTGTCGCCATCTTTCGTAATAGTCCCGCCGGTCGTGGTGGCATCGAACGACTTGATTTCCTTGATGGGAGTTCCGGGGACGCCCGTGATGGTGTCGTTTGCCAGTACGGGGATCGACACCGAATTCACGCCGGCGGTGTGGTTCTCGTTCACGCTAAAGCCCGTGTCAGGAACGGCAGTGTAAAGAGGAGAACTGATCGAGAGCGTAACGCCGGTGAGGTTTAAGAATTCGTTGTTCGTTGGACCGAAAGCAACCAGCGACTTCTCGGCTTCACTCGGTTCGGCTTGGATGGTCCAGGCGGCACCATTCTGCGGCGACTGGCTAAAACCGGTTGCGAAGACAAACGTCTTAGTGGAGCCGACATAGTCGGTAATCATTCTTGTTTGCCCGGCGAGCGGGCCACTGGTGAACGTCAGATTCTTGCCGTAATAGGCCCCGTCCACGCTGCTCAGCGCCGTCGCAGAAGCTGCGTTGAATCGATTCGCGGTCGGAGTCGCATCGCTCACGGTGCCGGCGAGGGCAGAGTCGAGGATGTTATCGTTGCCATATACCAGCGTGTTGTCGTCGGGCCGCTTCATGTCGTCGGGCGATCCCGATCCGTCACCCAGCGGATCCGGCGTAAAGACGACGGACGCCGGTGTGGTCGTCGGCGACGTCGCGACCATGTGAATCCGCAAAACGGGCAGCGCATCGGTACCCAAGGGGGAACGGGAGCTAGTGAATGCACCGACATCGTCGATTCCGAACGAGGCTTCGGCAGCCGAGTGAGCGACGTCATAACGCACTGCGCCGCTGCCATTGAGTTCATATTGCACTGCGGCCAGCGTGTCCGAGGCGGCGCCATCCAAAACTTCGGCAATCGTCAAGCCGCCGTCATCTGACGTCATGAGCGGCAGAGAGACATTGTTGATGCCGACAAACGTGACATTGAATCTGAAACTGTTCGTGTCATAAACGACTTTTACGCCGTTAGCCGTGGTCGAGCCAAACAACGTCGTATTCAGCGCATCCGTGATGTTCTTCGCGGTTCCCGTACCGTCGGCTTGATCAAAGTTGATCGGCGCTGTCGTGCCGCTCTTTCCGCTGGCATTAGTCGGCAAGGTAAGCGTGAAGGTGCCCGTCTGATTGGCGCTGGTAAAGGCGATCGACTGCGTTTCGTTGGCGGCAATCGTCGCGAAGCTCTTGTCGTACAGAATGTCGGTAAAGGCCGAAAACACTCCGCGGGCCAATTTCTTGCCGTTGAGCGGGTCGACCCCGGCAGGCCGGATATCCTGCCCAACGAGCTGCAGGTAGAAATCGGTATCCTTCGGCAGCGTTGCCGTGCGATTGTCCGCCGTCGTCAGAGGGTTGCCGTTGGTATCCAAGATTTGCAGTGTGTAACTGACTTTGTTCGGCAGCGTGCTGCCAGCTTCGCCTTCGGCATTCAGGAGGTTGAGCGCGGAGCCGTCCTGAGCTTGCGCGAATACATCCGCCGCCATCAGCGAACGATCCTCCAGCCGCTCGGCAAACAAGCGGCGTCGCGTTTGAATTTTGACCGCTGCGCCACGGCCCTTGCGAGAGGGATGTTTGCCGGAAGCGTCGCGACGAGCGAAGTGATGAATGTCGTTCATATATGTTCCGAAAAAATAATAAAAATTCCTTCACCCCCAAAACCGGCGCACATTGTAGCCCACTCCCCAACCGCGTCACATTACAAATTCCGACCCGCTTTTTCGCGCAGACAGGTTTAAGAAGCCAAAATTTCGCGTTGGTTAGTCGCGGATTCGCCAAAGCCCAAGAGAGAGCTGTCCTTTCCTCCACGAGCGGGCCGCATTCTACCTCCGCCCACCCCCGACTTTGCTACTTTCCGCAATCTGGCCCGCTTTTTCGTCCAAATTGCGATAGAGCTTACAGGACGGGCGCCTCGCCAAAACCGCCTTCGGCGGGACCCGCCAACGACTCGGCTCCAACCCAATTCGGACTTCATAGACTCGCGCTAAAGTTTAGCGCCGCCTCTCACCAGCCCAAAACCAAAAACCGTTCCGCCACAACATCTTATGACGCCCACCCAAACCCTCCGTAATGAAAAAACTTCAAACTTTAGCGCCCCCCGACCGCCCCAACCGCCGCCTCACCACGGTAAGATTCCACGATCCTAGGCCATCGACCCATGCTTTTCGCCGACATCATCAACACGCTCACCTGGTGGCAATGGAGCCTGCTCGGCCTCGTGCCCCCGGCGATCGTCGCGCTTTACTTCCTCAAGCTCAAGCGCCAGCCGCTGGAGGTGCCCAGCACCTACCTCTGGAGCAAGACCATCGAGGACCTGCACGTCAATTCGCTCTGGCAACGACTCCGCCAAAGCCTCCTCCTGTTTCTGCAACTCCTCGTCGTCGCCCTCATCGCCCTCACCCTCCTCCGTCCCGGCTGGAGCGGCAGCAAGCTCGAAGGCAAGCGCTTCGTCTTCCTCATCGACACCTCCGCCAGCATGGCGGCGAATGACACAACCCCTTCGCGACTCGATCGGGCCAAGCGCCAGGCCATCGAACTCGTCGATCAAATGGAAGGCGACAGTGCGGCGATGGTCATCAGTTTTTCCAACGTCGCCAAGGTCGAACAAGCGTTTACCGACAACCGCCAGCAACTCCGCCGCAAAATCGAGCTTATCGAGCAGACCAACCGCCCCAGCGACCTCAGCGAAGCACTCCGCGCCGCCTCCGGCCTTGCCAATCCTGGCCAAAGCGGCGACCCGAACAACCCCATCGACATCAAAACGGCCGAAGCCCAACCCGCCGACCTCTACATCCTCAGCGACGGCGGCTTTGCCAGCGTCCCGACCTTCAAGCTCGGCAATCTGACGCCCTATTACGTGAAACAAGGAGGCCCAGCTCCGCACAACATCGCTATCGCCGCCTTCAGCACCGAAGCCAATCCGGAAAAGCTCGGCCGCGTCCAAGCGTTCGGCCGATTGGAAAACCACAGCGACCTCCAGGAGAGCGTCGAGACCTCGCTCTATCTCGGCAACGTCCTTCTCGACGCCAAAACGGTTGACCTGCCGCCGCGCGACGAAAAGACCAAGTTGCCCGGCGCCTCCAGCGTCACCTTCGAAATGCAAGAAATCGAAACCGGCATCCTCAAAATGCAAATCAATGTCAAAGACAACCTGCCCGCCGACAACGCCGCCTACGCCGTCGTCAACATCCCGCGCCCCGCGCGAGTACTCGTCGTCTCCCCCGGCACCGACGCCTTGCTCCTCGCGCTGCAAACCGACGAGGCCAAAAAGGTCGCCAACGTCACCGTCTCACCGCCCAGCATCCTTGAAACCAAGTCCTATCAAGACCAGGCATCGGACGGAACCTACGACCTCGTCATTTACGACCAGTGCGCACCCAAAGAAATGCCCGCTTGCAACACACTCTTCATCGGCGCAATTCCGCCCAAAGAAAAACTGCCCGGCGAAACCGAATCCGGCAGCAAGCCCGTCGATACAACGGTCGTCGAAAACCCAGCCATAAAAATCCCTGGCTGGACCGCGACCGAAAAACAAGGTCTCCCCATCGTCATCGATGTCAACCAGGTTCATCCGCTGACGCAGCTCGTCCAAATGGGCAACGTCAAGATCGGCTACGGCCGCGGCCTCAAGGGTCCGCCCGGAACGGTGACACTCATCGACTCCGACGCCGGCGCGCTCTACTCCGTCGGCCCCCGCGGGGGCTACGAAGACGCCGTCCTCGGTTTCGACATCGTCACCAACGACACGGACGGCAAAAAATACTCCAATACCGACTGGCCCATCCGCCGCAGCTTCCCCGTCTTCATCATGAACGCCTTGAAATATCTCGGCGGCGTTCGCGGCAGTCTCGCTTCACCGAACATTCTTCCCGGGTCACAAACCGTTCTCCGCACTGCGACTCCCGTGAAATCAATCACTGTCACCTCGCCGCGCGGCGATCGCTTCGAAGTTCCCCGCGAGCTGCAAAACACGTTCGTCTTCAGCCGCACCGACGAGCTCGGCGTCTACGAAGTCCGCGAAGGCTCCGGCAATAAAGTCACCCAGCAGTTCGCCGTTAACCTGTTCGACACCCGCGAAAGCGATCTCACCCCCGCCGAAGAAATCGAAATCGGCTACGAAGACGTTAAAGCCGAGAAAGGCCAGCAAGTCGCCCGCAAAGAACTCTGGAAATGGCTCGCCCTCGGTGCCCTCGGAATGCTCATGTTCGAGTGGTACATCTATAACCGCCGCGTGTACCTATAGAGAGCGAGCTGCTGGGGAGGGCGAGGCTCCCGCCGAGCCTAAAACCTAGGAGACTCGCCTACGCATCATGCTCAATCCGCAGCGTCTCAAAACCCCGTGTCTCACCATCCTCGCCGGACGAAACTAAGACGTGTAGCCAAACCGAACGCCAGTTGCCCATTCGTCGTAATGCTTTGGCGACACACTCGGGCGAATCGGCATCCGTTTCAAATAGCTCATTAGTCGGCGGCGCCGGCGCGGTCGGTTCGCTGGAGAGGAAGTAACGAAGCTTGGGCATTACTTTCCGTAAAGCCTTGGGATCATGCGATGGGGGCGCCTGCCCATAATTTGATACGATGCGCCAACCGAAAAAATATTGACACAGCAAGTGATTAACAGGCGAAAACATGGCGGGTACCGACTTCTCACAGTTAGAGGCTGCACTTTCGGCGGCCGGCTGGCGTTTCGACCCCCAGCGCGAGCGATTTAGCGACGGATCGCGCCGCATCAGTTATCGCCGCGTCTTAGAACTTCTCCCCGGCCTCACGTTGGGAGAGTTGGCCAGCTACGTGACCGAAAAGCACGAAGAATGGCTGCTCAAAAAGCGGCCGGGCGAATAGACGGCTTAGGGAAACGGCCGCGCAATAAAAAACCCCGCGAGGGCTAAGGGGGGCATAGCCGCCGCGGGGCACTTGGAGAGCGCCGCGACGGATGAAAGCCGCAGCGCCGGGCGGACAATAGCAGCCGCGAGCGGCATGGGCAACGGCAATTCGGCACTATTTGCTAGTGGCTGGATTCGGCGCACCGGTAGAATGTCGGCCGCGAGCAACTTCATGTCAGAAAAACCGCGCGATCCCTGGGAAGGAACCGAGTTGTTCCCGCCGGAAAATCCCCCAGAGGATTGGTGGCAATCAGGCCCAGCGAAGAAACCGGGTGCGGGAGAACTCGAAGAGCATCGCGCCGAAATCATTATCACGCTGGCCGTGATTAGTTTGTTCCCGATTTTTGGACTGATCGCCCTGGCTGTCGTCGCCATGGCTTGGATCGACCTGAAAAAAATGGCCGCAGGCAAAATGGATCGATCTGGGCGCACTCAAACCCTCGTTGGATTTTGGCTCGGGCTCATCGAGCTGTTCATCATCGCTTTCTCAATCATCTATTTCGCTGTCCGCGCGGTCATTTGATTCGATGCGCTACCGCCTCCGCACACTGCTAATTTTGATTACGGTTGCCGCCATCGTCTGTGCGCGGATTGCTTATCTCCGTCAGAGATCGGCAATGCACCGGCAAGCCGCGACGCAAATCCTCACGCGAATCAATCAAATGTCCGAAGCTCAGGCTCGAAATGCCCTCCGCCGCTTGTTGGCCGGTGGCATTCCCATCAAAACCATTGAAGTCACCAGTATGGAGACCGCAGTGACCGCGCTCGAAAATCAGTCCGGCACTGGCCAGATCGTTGAAGTCGATCGAACAGCCGATTGGCAACGCGCTCTGCACCATGAAGCGCTTGCAATCAGATATGAACGGGCAGCCTATCGGCCTTGGCTGGTGATCGATGAATCGGAGCGCTAATAACCACGTTCCTTTGTACGCCTTGCTTATCGCGGCCTGATTTTCCAGGCGCGGACGACTAGGCCTATTGACGACCTTCGGGGATATGACTCGCCTGGCCGGGCCGAACGCTGTTTCATTCTCGAGCGGCCTCACAGGCTTCTGATCGGCAATTCCGTGGGCCCTGGGATCGGATCATGAAGAGCCTCGGCGAGATTTTCCATCCGTTGCCAATGATCGTGCAGATATTCCGCGGCTTGCTCTTTCGACTCAAATCGCTGCCCGTCGGCCGGGGCATCAGCCCAGCTTTCTCCTGTCCAACAGCGTTCAAATGCAGTCGCCGTCGGGGGGGCGTTGGCAATTTCAGAGGCAGTATGGTCGGATTCTGCTGGATCCAAAACCAGCAACCACTCGCCATTTTCTGGAAATATCGCGGCGTTCATAAACAATTCCCTTCTGCCACACCCCAACGCAAAACGCGCGCCAGTCAGCCGAGTAAAGTAGTGGCCGACTATGGCGGATTTGCAATCTGATGTCAATGGCCAAAAAAGCCGAGAAAAACACAAATTGTCAATCAGGGGGAGCGTGTGGGGGAGCAGTGAAACCTGAAATAGCGGCGCTCGTCGCGGCGTGGCCGAAACTGCCGCGGCATATCCGCGACGCCATTTTAACGCTCGCGAACACGACTGGCAGCAAAAAGCGGCGGCGTTAGCCCTTCCCTTTTGTGGTCCGCGGAGCGAAGCTTCGGCAAAGGGGCCGACCATGAAAGACAAAGTGCTCGACGACGCATTGGCTGGTTTGGGAATCGCCGCGGATGATAAGCCGGCAAAGCGGCAGCCGCCCCCGCGGCCAGTTCGGCCGCCGAGTGAACCGACTGGCGACGCGCTATCTGATTCGGTAATGGAGGCGCTTGGCATTGACGATATGCCAAGGCAGGTTGCGGCAACGCCAGCCAGACAGGTCGTATCATTCCGACCGCGAGACTATCCGGCGCTACGGACGATTAGCCGCGTTTACTATGCCTTGGCCGTGCTGGTCGCGCTGGGATTCGGTATTTCCGAGTTCGGGCTGATATTTAATTTCACCAGCTCACCAGCGACCGGATTATCCGGCGGCGCTTTCGTGGCGGCTCAAGCCGCGCTGATTGTGTCTTGTGTTTCCCTGATTCTGACGTTTGTGGCTATCGCTGAAGCTATCCGGCTAGGGCTGGACATTCAAAACAATACGCATGCCGCCGCGCACTTCAGCGAGCAGACGGCGCACGTATCGCGGATACTGGGTTTTGCCGTAATCGCTTCAGCGCTTGCGTTTCCAACCGCGGGCTTTGCTCAATCGCCGCTACGTCGCATTAACCCGCTTACGGCTCGGCCGACGCGATTCGAGGGCGTTGACGTGGGCGCTGTTGATCGGTCGCCGTCGAGCGATTCTTATTACCAGCCGGCGATCTACAAAAGTGATTTGCAGCTTGAACGCGAGCGAGTGCTCGCCATGCGGCAAGCCAGCCGGGACGCTGCCAAAGAGCGGCGGGAGAGAACGTGGGCGACGCTGCCGTTTAAGTTCTATAGCGACGAGGAACTAGCCCGGTCAAAATACAATGTCGCCCACTTACTCTGGCTAAACGGCTGCGTCGATTCATCACAGCGAATTTTACAGCAGCTTATCGACGATTACCCGGATACGAGCACGGCCGATCTGGCGAAGAATACGCTGGAGAGGTTTTAAACGGGCAGGGGCCGGCGCACGAAAAAGCCCCGCGGCGAACCACGGGGCGAGGTTGATTGAGGGCGATTAGGGGCCGGGGTTACGTGCCCACAAGCCAATCGAGATTAAGGCCGAGGACGCGACCAATGGCGGCAGTTTGTTTCCAGAGTTTGGGCGTATCGCCAGACTCCCATTTCTTCCAAAGTCTAGTTGAAACGCCAACCGCTGCCGCGCATTCCTCAATTGACAATTTGCGTATCTCTCTGGCTAACTTGATTCGTTCGCCAATCTGATAATATCCGGCCGGCGCGTTGGCTAGTCGGGTTTTAGGAATTCGCCGAATCGGCGTCGGCGCGTGAGCGAGTTTTTTTGTTGGTATGTTGCTCATGGTTTCGGTTCCTTATGCGCTGATGGCGGGCGGTATGGGCCTTCTATGGCCTTTCGGGTACGTTTGATCGTCAGCCGGCTTTCCGGTTAGTAGCCAGTTGAATTCGATATTCAATACTTTGACAATGTCCAAAAACTCGATTACGCCTTGAGGCCAGCCGCCGTTTTCGTAATGCTGCCAATGGCGTTCCGTGACGCCGACTTTTGCGGCTGCATCGGCGACCGATAGGCCGCGCCACTCCCTCGCCTCCTTGATTCGCTGGCTTTGCTCGCAAGCCTTTGCATCTGCCGTAACGTCGCCAGCCTCGAAATCTTCCAGCCGCGTTTTCACCCAATCTTTCGCAATTGCCAACTCAGAGCCGCCATAAAGCAACGTCGTAGTTGGCACGCCGACCAACGCTTCTATCGTCGGCCAAATATCCATCCATTGCGTATCGCCACACGTGCCACCGTTCTCCATGTGATACCAAACCGAATACCAGTAGCTTTGATTGTCGGGGTCGATGGCATGCGCGCATTGCTCGATACTAAGCCCGCGGGATTCACGAGCCGCGCAAAGACGTTCGCTAAAACCGTCGTCGTCCCCAACAAAAACGCGCTCGATACCATCCTCGTCGGGGTCGTGAATCGCGTGGAACACGGCGCTATCGTGCTCGCTTGCGAAAGCCGCCGAAGCCGCCGCGGCTGAGGTTGCCGCTCCGAATTCCCGTCGTGATAAAGTGCTCATGTGATTTTTCCTTTTATGGTTGATGTTGGGTTATTAGGCAGCCGAGGCCCGGCGATTGCGTGGCGGCGATATGCCGAACCGGCGTTTGAAGCGGTCGATGCGGCGGCGCAGGATCGTCAACTCAGCGGCGTCGAAGATTAACGATTCGAGCGGAACGCCGCAAAGAAACGCAACGGCGGTTGCCTCTCCGGCGTCGCCGAAATCTTTGAATAGCTGCTTGCTATCGCTCTTGGAAATGCCAGCCTTGGCTAATGCGGATTCAATCCGCGCCATATATTCCGGTCCGCTGCCAACGTCCCAAGATTTGTCAAAAAGTGGTTTCAATCCGCCGGGCCACTTCGGCATTGCACTGCGTTGGCCTTGGCTCGCCTTGTCGATTCTGTACAGCCAATCAACATCGACTTCCAGGCGATCTATCAGAGTTTGCAGTTGATCGAATGCCGGCTCATCGACTCCGGCTTCAAACGATTTCCATTGCGCGAATAGTATCATCCCGTTAGCGCAAACCGATTTTACGTCGTCGAGCGTAATCCCGAATGCCTCGCGTGCCTGACGAACACGGGCGGCGAATGCGGATAAATTATCGCCAAGTTTCGGCGCGCTGGTTATCGTTCGTTCCGTCCATTTGCCGGTAAAAATCCATTCCACTGAATATGAATAATCACAATAGTTGTCGATTGTGTATGTCGAAATGAACCACGCATTGCGACGCGGGATTAGCTCTTTGCCGGATTGCCAGCGCCGCCATTCCGCGGCCGTGCATCGCGCTACGTTAGTAATTCGCTCGCGGCCGATCTGCGAGGCGCTGACACATTCGCGAATTTCAATCAGCCGCTTTGCAACAGCGTCGAGCGACGTGTCGCCGGGCAGCATAAATCCGTCTTTGCCAAATCTCGGACGACGCTTTTTTCTTCGGGCCATGATGTTTCCCCTCGTGGCGTTCATTCCCTCCGTGGCATTGCCAGTTGCCGCGGCGAGCACGGGCAAACCGCCCGATACGCACGAAGCTTACCGCAGAATGCCGAATAGGAGAAAGATGTACAGAAGTGGATAGATGCTTCGTTGTACAAACGCTTCATAGTCCAGGGGCCGAGCATGCCGGCATGCGACCACTGGCAACGCTGTGGGCGATGCTGCCGGAGACTACCCTCTATCCGCCTAATGGAGTCCCGTGCCTTGACGGATGGCCGAGACTGGGGTTCGCGTTTTTGACTTTTGTTAATGGCGCGCTGTATTCATGCGAGCGACTTAACCACGCACCGCGAGATCACCGAAAGGAATGGCTAATGCCAAAAGCTGCAAAGACGTTTCGACCGAAGGGCTGGACCGCACCCGCACGTAATGCAGACAGCCGGCCCAACTTCCGCAGACGCGGCTATGGGGCAGCGTGGGACAAGGCGAGGCTCGTATTCATTGCCGCCCATCCCTTGTGTGTTGAGTGTGAGCGTAAGGGATTGCTCGTTGCCGCCTATGCTGTCGATCACATCGTGCCCCATCGTGGTGATATGAAAGTGTTTTGGGACTACGACAACTGGCAGTCGTTGTGCCGCTCTTGCCACGCACGCAAGTCACGTAGTGAGCAGCTCGGCCCGGCGAGGGGTGGGGGCGGGTCAAATCCTTAAAACATTTGTCTTATGGGCCGTCACACAATCTGCCCGCATTTTTCGTCAAAATGGCAGGGGTAGCGCCGTCACAAACGGCCGAATTCGATCAGTTAACGCCAGCATTACACCAAATCGGCAGCGTGCTCGCCCGTTGGTTATGCGTGCGCCGAGCAACCGTTGCAATTGAGCTACGGCCGACTGCCGTTGTGACAGGCTTCCGCAGAAATGAACCGACCCGCTTAAAAATTCGCGCGGCCTGACGAATCGAAAGATTGACAGATGGAGATTCGGCAATGTCTTTCCATTTTTTGCCTTGCATCCGTAACTCGTACACTTTTTTATCGACATCCCTGAGCGATAGAAGTTCAATCCAATCGAAATCGCTTTGTTCTATATCAAAATCCTCGGCGTCCTCGTCGCATGCCGCCTTTTCGGACTGCTTACTATAGCGCACAAGCCCATTCCTAATGCACGCGCTCAAATACGCCCGGAAACTTTTGAGCTGGCTTGGGTTCCGTCCATGAATTTGCTGTCGAGTTTCCTGACCGCCTTGGCGAGCACCTCTTTGGCCACGTCCCGAAACTCGCCGCGCCGGTCCCATAGCCGCTTATACGGCTTAATGACTTGGCCGGTCACGATCGTACATAGCGGCTCGGCCGCGGCTATTAATGAATCAACGGCCCCCACTTCACCCCGAACAAGGGCTTGCCCGGCATCCTCGATACGCTGTTTTTCCGCTTGGTCAAACGTGACGTATGCGCCACAAGGTTCCGTTAGTTCGGCTTGCATGTCCTACTGGTGACTCTAGTAAGTATTTGTAGAGGGGCAGCGCGCAATGATTATCGACCGCGCTGGAAATCTTTATTCGGCTCGGCAGGAAAGTTTCGGGTTGTGTCGGAAATAGATGTCCTACTGGTGACTCTAGTAAGTATTTGTAGAGGGGCCACATAACGCGATTACGCCGGCCCCTCGGCCATTCATCTTATAAGTGTGCGCATCGCGACAATTGAGTCGAGGTCGCCGCGGTAACGCCTCGACGACAACGATCAGCGCGCAAAACTAGGCATAGTTGATACGCTGAACGCGCTTTACTGGCGAGGTCGTGAAATGGCCGGAATGTTGATTACTTTTTTCACGCCCTCAGCCTGTTTACTTATAGAGAACGACACGCAACACGTTTGACGCTCTGACGCGGGGCTTGAGCAAGTCAATGCTCGCCCCCCCTACGGCCCGGTGGCCGCGGATTATGCGGCAAATTGATATCCTTTGGCACGGTTTACTTGTATGAGCTACTGCACTGACGTATTCGTTTCCGAGTCGATGGCAGCGGAATGATTCAAGCGGCGCTCACAAGCACCACGCGCCCAACGTGCCCGGCTTCGTGCCGGGTAACGCCTCGACCCGCTCGCTGATTCCGATTCGTCGGTTGATCGCGCGGCCGAGGCATCGAACATTTGATTTGCATGAATCCCAATCGTGGATTTTTTTTGTCACAAGGGACGATGCCGCAACGTCGTCAATATCATGGCCGATTATATTTCGATTTCAGAAGCGGCCGACCGCCTGGATGTTCCGCCACGTCGGATTAGCGATTTGATTTACAACCGCAAGATCGACCCGAAGAAGCTGCTGGTCAAAGGCGGCCGGCGTTTTCTGCCTGAGCAGTTGTTGCCACTCGTCGCGCGTCTGTTGGACATTCAGCCGCGGCGCTAAGAATAGCCCGCGTCAATCTGCCGCATTCTTGCGGCTTCCGCCAGTTACTCTGGCCGGCGATTAATTTTCTTAACTACTGAAGGTTTGCATCGGATGACAACTATCGCATCGCTGGTCGTGTCGCTTGGCATGGAAACGGCCAAGTTTACGAAGGGAGCAATTGAGGGAAAAAAGAGCCTGCGCGACTTGGCGGACGGCATGCGGGTGTTTCAAGGCGGCGTGGGAATTCTACGTGGCGTGGGAGAAGCCATTGGCGGCACGATCAATCAATTTGTCAATGAAAGTGAGACGATTCGGACGCTGACCGCGCTTTCGGATAAAACGGGAATCACTACTCAGAGCCTCGTGGTTCTCCAGCGCGCAGCCGGGCCGGCATTCGATTCGTTGACGGCCGGCCTACAGAAAATGGGAATCAACCTCGTTCACGCCAACGAGGGGTCAAAGGATGCGCAAGAATCTTTCGCCAAGCTTGGCCTGGACACGAAAGAACTGGCGAAGGTTTCGCAAGATCAAGCATTCGCGACGATTGCTGACAAGATCAAGGAGCTGCCAACTCCTGCCGAAAAAGCCGCGGCGGCCGTCGATATTTTCGGCAAGAGCGGCGGCGACCTGATTGGCGTTTTGAACAAGGGGAGCACGGGACTGGCAGAGATGCGCAAGGAGGCTGACGAGCTGGGGCTTACTTTTGATCGGTTTGCGGGCCAGCAAACACTTGAGGCCGTCAAGCAATTGAAAGAATTCGATCACATAATCGAAGGGGTCAAGCGGAAGATTGTTGTTGACGCCGTTCCCGCATTCTTGGCCGGCGGCAAGGCAATTAAAGCCATCTGGGACGAATTGAAACAAGGCAATATTCTCTTTGCGTACAGCGATGCAATTCGGAATGTCCAAAACGAGTACAACAACAAGCCGCTTGATGGTACGCCGCTGAAGAAGCTTATGCCGAAGAAGGCCGAGCCGGTCGATGAAATCAAAAACCTGGCTGACGCGCTGGGCAAGTCTGCCGGGAAAGATCAGGAAGCCCGCGACCGGCTATTCGGTCAAGACCTGTCGCCGCTTGAGCAATACAAAAAGAAGGTCGATGAAATCTCCGAGGCGATGACGCGGTTGCATAATGCGCACCTCCTCAACGTCGTCGATGACAAAAAATATGCTGAGCAGCAAGCTGGACTGAAGGCTGCGTTGCAGCGAGTCGGGGCGGCCGAGGCCAATCGCCGGAAGGAGCTGGCCAACAAGGGTAAAGATGATTTCAAGTCGCTGCAAGACAGCCTGAAGACGCCCGGCCAAAAGTTTGCCGAGGAAATGGCCAAGATTGGGGATGCTCGCAAGGCGAATGCGATCACGCCGCAACAAGCGCAGCTCGCTCAATTGCGGGCGCAGAAAGATTTACTGCAAGCGCAGACCGCAAGGCCGCAGTTAGGCGACCGGCCGGCTGCCGTGGAATTCAACAGCGGCGAAGGCATTGCCGCCAGTTTTGGCCAGCGGCCGGCGGATAAGCTTCAGGCCGCGATTAAAAAGATTGACGAGCAAATGCTAGTCGTAATGCAAAACATCGAAGCCAAGCTCGGCACGAATTACAAAATCCCTGGCTAACTTTGCAACTATCACAATCCACGAAAGGAACTGAAGCCCGACGTTTGACTTTATAGCCACACTTTGACCGCGGCCGTCTATCGCGTTCTATCGCGCCGCTCTGCCGCATTCGTTCGCATCTTCCACGCTCACGCGATTCTCGCATGAGCCATCACTAACCCGGCGCATTCTCTGCGCCGCCTCTATCACATGGGCATTCTGTCTGTACAAGAGCGCAAAGGCGCGCGCAGCAATATCAACGACCAGGGCGTTACCGAATATACGCGGACGTTTCAGGTCATTACCGATTCGCCGCTCGTAGGAGCCGCGACGGTGCGGACCGCGACCGGCATTCCACGGCGGTTCGATATTTATGCGACGGCGACCGAATTCGACACGCTGAGCGTCGCGACGAAAGTGACTGTCGAGCAAGACAGTGACAATCCGCGATTGTGGATCGTCACTGTCGATTACGGCGTGCCGTCGATCAATGAAGATCAACAAGACCCTAACCCGCTGCTGCGCCCGGCCGTCCTGTCGTGGAATTTTCAGAAGGCGACGCGGGCTGTTTATAAGGACGTAAATGACAAGGCGATTCAGAATTCGGCCGGCGAGTATTTCATCCCTTGCCCGGAGATTGACGACAGCCGACCGGTGCTAACTGTGAGCCGGAATGAGGCGTCATTCAATCCGGCCATCGCCATTCAGTATCAAGACGCGATCAATAGCGACGGCTTTCTCGGTTTCACTGCCGGGCAAGTGAAGGTCGCCGGGATTCAGGCACAGAGCCAGACCGAAAACAGCAAATTTTTCTGGGCCGTGCAATATGAGTTTGAATTTCGCCGTGATGGCTGGCAATTGATTCTGGAAGACTTGGGGCGCAATCGGAAATGGACAGACGGTGACCCGCCGGCCGAGGAAGGCAAGCTTCAGGCCATTATCGTCTCCGGCGTGCCGGCATCCGATGCCATACCGCTCAACGGCAGCGGGCAACCGCTACTCAATCCCAGCCCGACGAATCGCGTGCCGCGTCCGTTTGACGTTTACAAGTCGCTGCCATTTAGCACGCTCGGCTTGTCCTAGCCGCGGCCATTCTTTCGACACTTTCACCGCCGGCATGTTGCCGCGGCATTCTTTCCCCAGTTTCTCAGTAGGAGCCACAATGGCAAGAAATTCCCCCGTTTCCGCCGCGGTCCAGCGGTTTTCAAAACTGACCACCGAACAATCTGAGCTGCAAAAGCAGCGCGCCGCGAAGGAAAACGAACTGCGCGCTATTCAGTCCGGCATTGCCAGCGAAAGGAAAACAAACGCTCTGGATAGCGCCGCCATCGACTTCCGTGCAAACGGCGTCTTATCAATGGATTCCGTCCCTGACCTTGGTGAGCAAAACGCCATCGTTGAAAGCCAGTTACGCGTCATTAATCGCGCCGTGCAAATGAACGAGCGCGATCGGCGAGAAACCGCGGCGGCTGTTGTAAGGGAAGCCACGGAGGCCGCGAAGCCAGAATATGTCGGCATCGTTAGCGAAGTTAAGCAGCGGATAATTGCGCTTCAATTCGCGCTAACAAAAGAAGCCGACTTTCGCAACAAGCTCGAAACGGCCGGCGGGTCGTTTGGCTGTGGCGTTCTTCAAGCCATGAATTTCGACGCCGGCCAGTTCAACGGATGGCTGTCTGACGCCGCGTCGTTTTACGGCGTCTAAATAATTTACTCAGTCGCGAGCTAACGTAAGTGGGCGGTTAGGCCGCTGTATCGCGAACAACTCACGCCGGGCGTTGCCGTGTTCTTTCGCGCAGTTCTTCCACGGCAGCGCCGGCGTGTTTTTTCTTTCTCACATTTTCCGCGGCACTCTGCCGCCAGTTCCGCATAAGGTTTTTATGTCTGACAATTTGCACGAGTTACGCGCCGGCCGAATCCATGCTGCTCGCCAGATCAACGATGCCGCCAAAGGTGGGCAATTGAGCGGCGAGCAGCGCAGCCAAATTGAACGAATCTCGGCCGACATCGACAAGATTGAGGCGGTACTAAATCCGCGGCCGAAGTTCAATTTGCCCAAGCCGGATGGCGACAAGTTCGGCAAGCGATCGTCGCCGGAATATCGGACGGCTTACGATAGGTATTTACGGTACGGAAAGAATGCTCTCAATCAATCGGAGCAGCGGGCGCTTTCGGCCGACGATGATCTTACGGCCGGCTATTTGGTGCCGAGTGAATATACAACCGATGCTGTCATAAAGTGGGTCGATGACAATTTACCTATCCGTCAACTCGCGACGAAGTTTACCGTCGCCGGCGCGCAAAGCTTAGGCGTTCCGTCGATTGATACCGATGTTAGCGACGCCGACTGGACCACGGAATTAACCAGCGGCAACGAAGACACGGCGATGAAGTTCGGCAAACGCGAGCTTCAGCCGTCGCCGGTTATTAAGCGCACACGCGCGAGCAATAAGCTCCTCAAGCGGGCGAAGAACGCCGAGGAGATTGTTAATGGTCGGTTGGCCTTCAAGATGCTTTTGACTTTTGAAAAAGCATTTTTGACAGCAAACGGTGTCAAGCGGCCCCTCGGTGTATTCACCGCGTCGAGTCAAGGTATCAGCACGGCCCGCGACGTTTCTACCGGCAACACGTCAACAAGCATCGGCGGCGATGGCTTGGTTAACGCGCTGTATTCGCTCAAGGAGGGCTATCTGCGGTCGCCGTCGCTGCGCTGGATATTTCACCGCGACGCGGTTAAGCAAATCCGGCTACTGAAGGATGCAACAACTGGCATCTATTACTACTCGCCTAGCGTAGGCGTCGGAATGCCCGATACGATTCTCGGTGTGCCCGTGATGCTGAGCGAATTTGCGCCGAATACGTTCACGACCGGCCTGTATGTCGGGCTGGTCGGCGATTTGAGCTATTACCACATTGCCGACGTGGATGAAAGCTACGGCATTCAGCGCCTTGTTGAGCTGTACGCGCTCACTGAAGAGACGGGATTCGTCGGCCGAATGGAATCGGATGGTATGCCGGTTCTGGACGAAGCGTTCGCCCGCGTGAAGCTTGGCTAGTGACTTCGGTTCATTGTGGCGGGAGTGGCTTGCGTGGCTGTGGCTTCGCGCGCAGGTTGCTCCCGCCTTTTTGTTTTCTCTTGCAAGTTGTGGAATCAAGCAATGTCTGTTGAGATTGAACGTCGGTTTTTGCCCGGTCAAATGAATATCGTCGGCCAATCGGATAGCAGCGGGCGCGGCCCGAAGATCGTCGGCTATGCGGCCGTTTTTAATACACTGAGCCGGCCCATGCAGGTTAGTAGGAATGCGCCCAATGGTAAGACGTTTCGCGAAATCATTCGGCCTGGCGCATTCGCAAGAGCGCTTGCAAGTGGCAACGAGATTTTCGCTCGCGCCGAACACGAAGATTATCTAGGCCGAACTGGCAACGGCACGCTGCGCGTGAGTGAAGATAGCCGCGGCTTGAAATACGAAATCGACCCGCCGGATACTTCCGCCGGCCGTGACATTGTTGCTTTGATTCGCCGCAAAGATGTTTACGAAAGCTCGTTTGCATTTCGCACGCTGCCAAACGGCGATTCGTGGCGGCGTGAGGACGGTGATTTAATTCGCGAGATTCGTGGCGTCGGCGAATTGTTGGACGTTGGCCCGACTGTTCGCGCGGCATACGCGGCAACCGACGCCGCGATGCGTTCGCTCAAAGCATGGGAAGGCACTGCCGGATATTACGGCCTGCTTACGAGGCTTTTAATGAGGCTGCGCTTGGCAGAGGCCGCGGTTTAGCTGAGTAGGTCAAATACCAAATCATGCCGGTTGGCGGTTGTGTCGTGCCGTTCCTACACGGCGCGCCGCCGACCGGCTTTAGGAACATAGGCACGATATGCAGCATCCAGCTTTGCAACTCGCGGAATTAGGCTACCGCGTTTTCCCGTTGACACCTGGCCAAAAGACCCCGCTTGTAAATGCTTGGGTCGAGCATGCCAGCACGGACGAAACTCAGGTCGCTTTCTGGCTTGAACAGTACCCGACGGCGAATTGGGCGATTGCGACCGATGGATTGATCGTCATTGACATTGATCCCGGCGCGGAGCACTGGCCGGATAACGAGGCCCATGCTCGCGACTTAATGGCGACGCCGGTAATTGCTTTAACGCCACGCGGCGGCAAGCACTATTACTTTCGGCAGCCGGCCGGCGCGAACATGCGCAATACCCAAAACGGGCAGCTTGCCGAGCACGTCGATACACGGGCTAATGGCGGCTACGTTGCCGCGGCCCCGTCGATTGTCAACGGCAAAGCCTACAAGTGGGCAGCCGGCGAAATTGACACGCGGCCGGAAGACTTGCCAATCGTGCCGGCGTGGGTCGTTAATCAACTGTCGCAATCACAGCGCCGGCAAAACACGACGGTCGGCAACGGCGACGGCACAATACCGGACGGTCAACGCAACGGCGCTTTGACACGACTTGCCGGCGCAATGCGCCGCGTTGGCGCTACCGAGGCCGATATTCTGGCGGCGATTGCGCACGCGAACGAAACACGCTGCCAGCCGCCACTTGAGCAAAAAGAAATTGAAACCATAGCGCACAGCGTCGCCAGCTATCCGCCGGAAGATGTTACCGCCTACCTAACATCGCTCGATATTGACGACATAGCCTTCGAAGGCAAAACGCCCGACGATCCCGGCCCATTGCCGGCTGACTTGTTGCACGTTCCTGGCTTTGTTGCTGACGTAGTTGCGCACAACTTGGCCGGCGCGCATAAGGCACAGCCGGTGCTGGCGATGGCGGCAGCGCTTTCTTTGCTGGCGACACTTACCGGCCGCAAAATTACCGACACGCAAGGCACGCGAACCAATCTGTATTGCATCGGCGTTGCCGGAACATCGACCGGCAAACAGCGCGCCCGCGAGGTCACTAAAGACATTTTGTATTCCAGCGGGCTGGAAAAAATGATTGGCCCCGAAAGCATTGGCAGCGCTCAAGGGCTAGTCGGCGCGGTCGAGGCGCAGCCGGCGATACTGTTTCAGCTTGACGAGATAGGCCGCTATCTCAAGACGATGGGCGATGCCAAGGAGGCATTCCTTTACAACATCATTAGCGTGATGATGCGGCTGTTCACCGACTCCGCGTCGATCTTCCGCAGTGATGCGGTTGTTGACCCGAAACGAATCAAGACGATCCATAACCCGCACGCATGCATCTACGGCACAACCACGCCCGACGCGCTCTACAACAGCCTGACGATTGATTCCTTGCAGGACGGTTTTCTTTCCCGCGTGCTTGTGTTCGAGGGCGACGAAAACGCGGCGAAGCGATGGATCAATAAGCCCACGCTGCCAAAAACGTTGACCGACCAAGCGCGGGCGTGGTCCGATTTCTCGCCCGGTGGCAATCTGTCGAGCGTGAATCCTCAACCGCTCGTTGTCGAATCGACGCCGATGGCCCGGCGGATAATGTACAGCTTCGACACGACGGCGCAGGATGAACAGCGCCGACTCGGCCCCCCGCTAGGCGATTTGTGGCCGCGGGCTGTTGAGAAGGCTAACAAGCTGGCGTTGCTCTATGCGTGCTCGGAAAATGCTCAAGCGCCGGTCGTGACAGACGCCGCGGCTACGTGGGCGGTAGAGGTCGTGACGCACTTAACGAAACGCCTGGCGTTCCTGGCTTCGCGATGGGTATCTGAAAATCGGCTGGAGCGGAGTATCAAGCGGATCGAACGGCTAATTGAAACTTCCGGTCCAGGTGGAATCCCGAAAGAGCATTTAACGGATGCAACCCAATGGTGCAACAAGCGTGAGCGCGACGAATTCTTGCAAACGCTGATTGAAGCCGGCCGTGTTCGGCTGCAAACGGTTCCGACCCGCGGGCGACCGCGCACGATGTTTACACACCGGCGGTGGCTTGCTGCCGGCGAGGCGACGGAAGCGACGGCGGTCTAACCTTACCCCCTTTCCTCCCTTATTCCTGCGGGCCTAGTACACACAAGGTCACACTGAAAATGGAAATGGGGACCACGGGGAAAGGGAAGTAAGGGTAGTAAGTGTGTGTGTATGTGGTGTGTTAGTAGTGTGTTCTTGTCTTCAATTCCGAGGAGTTCGTTTGCATGAATAAATCCGTTGATTTGCTTTGTGACTGTCTTGAGGAAATTTGCAACGCGATGGAAGCCGGCGATTTCGGCAAGCCGGGCGAGGCGATCTACGACGAGCTGGATTCGCTCACAACGCTGCTGGCGTTCGTTCGCGACAAGATTGACGAACCGGCAACCTATTTGGCCCTCGCAACGCAGAACGCTACCGCGGGCCGGCTAATGGCCGACATTCACACGACACTGAAGACACTGGCCGACGCGCGTTATTCGATTGAGGATGCGATGCCCGACCCGCTGGCTGAGCGGTTGCTTACCGCTGGCAAGATCGAGCGGGCGACGATGCCGACGCCGGAAGCTGAATTGCGGTCGGCTTGTTGAGACTGACCCGCCAAAACCCGCGCCGCGGGTAGGTGTCAAAGGTCGAAGCCGCTCAATATCTCGCTCTAGCGGCGTTCCTAATGCGTCAGTTTTTGACGCCAACCGGCTTTTACGCCGGATTCTCAATAACAGCCGGCGTTGGCCGGCAATCTCTTGCCAAACGGAAAACTGAATGATTGAAGTCGTTTTGCGTCCGAATGTTCTATCGCCCGCGGAGCGCCGCGAATTTTGCCGAAAGGCGAAAGCCGACCGCTGCGTTTTCGAGGCCGCTGAAATGTTGGCTGAAAACCAGCCCGATACCGCGTTAAATAATCTGCGCGACGCGATCTCTCTCGTCGGCCCGGAGCGGTCTTTTTTATGGCTGCGTCACTATGCGGTTACGAAGTTTGGCGTTGCTGGTAGCGCAGTCGATGCGCTATTGCGCCGCGTAAATGCCCGTGCGGCGTGAGTCTATTACAGTCGGGCCTTTGCCAGGCTGCGCTTTTTGTGTTTTCGAGGAGCTATTCGTGGAAGTGAAGATTGAGGACGGTTTTTTGATCGTCAAGTTACCGTTACAAGAGCCAGCGCCGAGCAGCACTGGCAAGACGTTGGTTGTTGCATCGACTCACGGCAACGTGCTGACGACGGCGACAGTTGGCGGAAAATTAGTGACGGTTGGATGCAATGCGTATATCAAGGCCGAGAAACCGGGGGCCGTGAAATGACGCCCACATACACCGCGCCGGGCGTCCAGCTCTATCACGCCGATTGCCGCGACGTGCTACCTCACTTGACCAATATCGACGCCGTAATTGCCGACCCGCCGTATGGCATCGACCACGATACCGACTACGGCCGATTCACTGGCGGCAAAAACCCGTCGCGAGATTTCGGCAAAGCAATCGCCGGGGACGACGAGCCGTTTGATCCGACGCCTTGGTTGACCTTTCCGAAGGTCATTTTGTTCGGCGCGAATTGCTTTAGCGATCGACTGCCCCTCGGCTCGTGGCTCGTTTGGCTCAAGCGCCGCGACAATCAGCTCGGCACGTTTATGAGCGACGCCGAGGTTGCCTATATGAAAGGCGGCCACGGCGTTTATTTATTCCGGCACGTGTGGAATGGATTTGACCGCGAAAGCGAGGCTCGGCAAAAGACATTGCACCCGACACAAAAGCCTGTCGCCCTTATGCGGTGGGCAATCGAGCGGCTTAAGCTAAAGCCCGGCTCGACAATTCTTGACCCGTATATGGGCAGCGCCCCGGTCGGAGTCGCTGCATTTGAGGCGGGCCATAAGTACATCGGCATCGAACGTGAGGCCGACCATTTCGCGACGGCCGTTCGGCGTTTGAAAGATCGAGCGACACCGTTGTTTGATTCTGCGCCGCAGGTTGAAAACTTGCCGGCCCTTGCCCTTTAACCGGAGATCCAAATGGAAACTGTTGAACCACTTTTGATGAAACCAACCGACGCCGCGAAGGCGCTTACGATTTCAGCCCGAAAGCTTTGGTCGTTGACCGCCGGGAATGAAATTCCCCACGTTCGCATAGGTAAATCAGTGCGCTACGATCCGGCTGACTTGCGCGCTTGGATCGAAAACCAGAAAATCGCTTCCCGCGGCGTGTGAACGGAGGTATCTTCGGCCTAACTGAAAGGCAGGTGATAAATGGCTACGGTTTATCGAGACGAAAGTAAAGGCCGATACTGGTACGCTATGTGGTACGACCATACGGGCAAGCGGCGGAAAAAATGCACATTGACGACAGATAAATCCGCAGCCGACAGAATCGCTACCAAATATGAAGCCGACGCCGCTCTACGCCGCGACGGCGTTATCGACACGACGCAGGAGCGAACCGCGGTCGAGAACCGCCGGCCGCTTGCCGAACACGTCGCCGATTACAAGGCTGAGCTAGAGTCCCGGCAAAATTCGGCCAAGCACGTCAGCATGACGATCAAGCATATCGAGACGGTTATCGTTCACTGTGGGGCAGAGACTATTGCAGACCTGACGAGTGCCGCAGTCCGCCGCGCTATTCATGCCATACGGCAAGCCGGCAACCTACGAATCAAACGCAAGGGCGACCGCAAGCCAAGTAGCCTGAGAACGTGCAACGCTCATTTAGTGTCGATCAAGAGTTTTACCGCCTGGCTGGACGATCAAGAGCGATGCCAACGTGATCCACTACGCGGCCTAAAGGGATTTAATGAGGCAACCGACCGGCGACATGTTCGCCGCGAGCTGACAGCCGCCGAGTTGGACTATCTTTTGCGGTTCGTCGAGTCATACACGACCGACAATCACAACATGGCCGGTGCTGACCGTGTAATGGCGTATCGTTTAGCGCTTGGGACCGGCTTTCGGGCAAAGGAATTGCGGTCGCTTATCCCGGCATCGTTCGATTTGGGTGGCGAATCGCCGACGATCAAGGTTGCCGCTGCTTATTCCAAGCGACGCCGCGACGACACACAACCGATTCGAGCCGACCTTGCCGCCATGTTCAAAGCTTGGCTCGTAGGCAAGCCTCGCGGTGAAAGGATTTTTGCAGCGATGCCTGGCGACACGGCCCGCATGCTTCGAACCGATCTTGAGCACGCCCGCCAGCAATGGATAAAAGAGGCCGGCGACAACGCTGCCGAGCGGCTGGCCCGTGAGCAGTCAGACTTTCTTTGTTATCGAAACCATGCTGGCGAGATTGCCGATTTCCATGCCACGCGGCACACGTTCGTTTCGGCCCTCGCTGGCAGTGGTGCCCCGGTCAAGACCGTTCAAGAGTTGGCCCGCCACAGTACGCCGACGCTTACGTTCGGCCGGTACGCTCATGCGAGGAGCGCCGACGTGGCTGGCGCTTTAGACGCTCTGACAACCAACGGATGTAAAGATAGGCAATTGTCGGGGGAGCGTGTGGGGGAGCAGTTGAGAGGCGAAATGGTGCGAGACGGTGCAATTAACGGCGGTGAAAATTCCCTTCTCAAATCAGTTGTTGATGCTGCTGTTTTGACGGAAGTTGAACTAGATTGCGAAGTTATGCGACGTATTACTGACCCCGACGACAAGAGGCGCTGGTCGGAGTTGAACCGACGATGGCGGATTTGCAATCCGCTGCCTTAGCCACTTGGCTACAGCGCCTTAAAGGTTTGCTACTAGTGAGCTTACGAAGTTGATTATAACGGTCAAGAGGAGAAAGTAAGCCGGGCAAAGTGTGCCGGTTCTGCGGCTGGTACTAGTTACACCCAGTGGTATCGGCCGTTGGCGGGAAAAAATTGACCGCTTTTTCGTGCTTGGCAAGCGCAAACCAGGCGTTTTCTTGCCTATTGCCCCGGCCTTTTGGCGGAAATCGCGCAACTGCCCGTCAGTGAGCAAAAAATGCGATTGCACGGCCGCGGCAAATTCCCTCGGGCAGCAGCGGCAGCTAGGATGATTCGCGAGTGCCGTAACAGGTTCGCCGCTGGCAATGGATTCGGCGGTTTGTGAAACAACAGCTTTGCCGATGAGGAACGAGCAATGACAATTTCGCGTCGAGATTGGTTGTGGACAATCGGATTCGGAGCCGGCGCTTTCACAGCCGGACGATTTGCGCCGTCGCTACGAGCGCAAGACACGCCGCTGAATCGACTAGCCAAGTCGCGGCGCGATCTGACGATCAAAGAATTCCGCGTCACGCCGATTGCGCTCCCCGATCCGCCGCTCTTAGCCGCTTCCGGCTGTCACGGACCGTATTACCTGCGCACGATCGTCGAAATCGTCACAGCTGACGGCGTCACGGGCGTCGGGGAGACGGGTGGCAGTGAGCGGGCGGTCGCCGAGCTAAAGCAAGCGGCGAGCCACATCGTCGGCACCAGCGCGCTGGCATATCGGACGTTTCCTGACCGGCCGGCCAAGCTTAGCGCCCGGGCGTATGGTGCCGTCGAAGTCGCCTGCCTCGACGCCATCGGCAAAGCGACAGGGTTGCGGCTCTGCGAATTGCTCGGCGGCCCCGTTCGCGAAGAGCCGGAGTTTGCCACGTATCTGTTCTTCCGCTACGCTGCCGACAACCCGCTGCTCTTGGCCGACAAGCGGATCGTCGATCACCGCGGGCGCGGCGATAAAGCCCTCGACCAATGGGGCGAAGTGCGATCGCCCGAAGCCATGGCCGAGCTGGCTTGGAAGCTGCATCAAAAATACGGCTACCGCGTTCACAAGCTCAAAGCCGGTGTGCTCAAGCCGGATGTTGAGTTGGAGGCCCTCAAGGCCATCGCCGATAAATTCGGCGGTAAGCACCAGGTGCGGATCGATCCCAACGCCCGCTGGTCGGTCGAGACATCCGTGGAAATGGGCCGCGGCATGAAAGACCTGCCGCTGGAATACTACGAAGACCCGGTCCGCGGCCAGGAGGCGATGGCTGAGGTGCGCCGCCGCACGAAGCTGCGAATGAGCACCAACATGTGCGTCGTCGAGTTCGACGACATCGCGCCCGCCATCCGCAATCAACCGATCGACGTCGTCCTCGCCGATCACCACTACTGGGGCGGCATTACCGGCTGCCAAACGCTCGGCACCATCGCCCGCTCGCTGGGCTGGGTCCTCAGCCAGCACAGCAACAGCCACACGGGTATCTCCATGGCCGCCATGATTCACCTTGCCGCCCTCGTGCCCGAGCTTACCGTCGCCAGCGACACACATTATCCCTGGCTCGTCGATAGCGCTGAAATCATCGCCGGCGGCAAGCTGCCCATGACCGGCGGCCGCATGAAAGTGCCCACAGGCCCCGGCCTCGGCGTCGAGCTCAACCGCGACCAACTCGCCCGCGCTGCCGAAGTCTATCAAAAATGCGGCATGCGCGATCGCGATGACGCCGGCACCATGCGCATGGTCGAACCCGGCTGGCAACGCAACATTTTTTGATGTGATCCTATCTCCACTAGCCGGGAGCAAACCTGCTCCCGGAGAATCGCCACTGGATTTTCTTCACTCGTTGCTCCGGGACCAAGTTTGGTCCCGGCTAAAAACCAAAATTGGGAAAACCCGCCTTGCGAATCGTATCGTTGCTCTCCAGCGCCACCGAAATCCTCTTCGCCATCGGCGCCGCCGCCGACGTGGTCGCCATCAGCCACGAATGCGACTACCCACCCGCCGCCACGCATTTGCCGCGGGCCACTCGCTCCCTGATCGACTCCTCTCGCCCCAGCCAGGAAATCGACGATCAAGTCAAAGAGCGCCTGGCAGCCGGTGACTCGCTCTATGAAATCGATCGCGACCTAATCCGCGAGCTCAAACCCGACTTGATCGTGACACAGGCCCAATGCGATGTGTGTGCCGTCCGGTATCAAGACGTAGTCGATTTTGTTGCCGCCGAACGCGCGCTTGCGGCCACCAAAGTCGTGGCCCTCAATCCGCGATCTCTCATGCAGATATTCGACGACGTTTTACTGGTGGGAGAGGCAGCGGGCCGCAGGGATGCCGCGGTGCGATTTAAAACTCAGCTTCTGCAGAGGTATGACCAAGTCGTCAAAACAAGTTCCCAAAATGAGTCGCAGCCCAGCGAGCGGCCGCGCGTTGCCGTTTTGGAATGGACCGAGCCGCTCATGGGTGCCGGAAATTGGACGCCCGAATTGGTCGAAGCCGCTGGCGGCACTTCCTTACTCGGCGTTAGCGGCCAGCACAGCACCTACATCGCCTGGACCGAAATTGTCGCGGCGCGGCCGGAAGTCCTGATCGTTGCGCCCTGTGGATTCAACCTCGAGCGTTCGTTGGCGGAGGCTAGACGCTTAATGGAATTGCCCGGCTATCGTGACTTGCCTGCCGTCGCGAATGATCGCGCATTCGTAATCGACGGTAATGCCTACCTCAATCGCAGCGGCCCGCGAATCGTCGATACTCTGGAAATACTCGCGCATCTCATCCAGCCGGAATTGTTTGCGCCACCCGAGGGAGAGTTATCAGAGGGCCGCGCATGGGCACGGCTGTAGAGTGGGCTGTGCCCACCACGATTAGCGGCGCGGTAACACGTCGGTGGGCACAGCCCACCCTACTAAAACAACTCCTTGATCACCTCACCGCCTTCCACCAACTTAAGCGGCTGATCCTGGTCGGTGAAATATTCGCTGCGTGGGTCCATGCCGAGGACGTGAGAGAACGTGCAGAACAAGTCGGGCACGCTGATCGGCCGGTCGGTGACTTTAATGCTGTCTTTGTCTGTCGCGCCAATGACCTGGCCCATTTTCACGCCGCCGCCCGACAGGCCAACTTGCCAACCCTCGCTGTAATGATTCCGCCCGCCGGCGTCGTCCTCATACTTCGGCGTGCGGCAGAATTCGCCCATCCAAACAACTAAAGTGTTATCGAGGAGGCCGCGGTCGGCCAAATCGGTGAGCAGCGTCGCATAGCCGCTGTCGGTCTCGCCGGCCAGGATCGGATTTTCCTTGAAGCCGCGCTTGTGCGTGTCCCAACCTTGATCGTTGAGCGTGCCGCCATTGATCACTTCGATAAAGCTCACGCCCGCTTCAACCAGCCGGCGAGCCAGCAAGCAACCCTGACCAAATGCATTGCGACCGTAGGCATCCCGCAGCTTCTCCGGCTCGCTGTCAAGATTGAACGCGCCCAATAGCGGGCTCAAGACAAACCGGCTCGTGCGATCATAGATTTCCCGCTGCTCAATCGCCGCTTTTCGCGACCCACGGGCGGCGAATTGCTCGTCGAACTTCGCGGCCAGTGCCAGCCGCCGCTGCAGCACGTCCGCCGACACCGTGGTATGCACGTCCTCCGGCAATTTGCCCGGCTCATCGATCTTGAACGATTCATATCGCGGCCCCAAAACGCCGCTATTCACATCGCGCGTTTTAATCCGCGGCTTGCCGATCCGCACAAACGCCGGCAGGTCGAAACCCGGATCCCATCGATCGCGAGCCACGACCGAGCCCCACGTCGGATATGCGATCGTTGGCTTGATTGGATAGCCGGTACGTACCAGCTTGATCGCCCGAAAATGGTCCTTCTCGTCGCTAACCATCGACCGGATAAGCGCGATCTTGTCGAACACCTTCGCCGTGTGCGGCCAATGCTCGGCAATGTCGATTCCCGGCACATTAGTGTTAATCGACTTCGACGGACCTTGATATTCCGACCCCGGCTTCGGATTGAACGTGTCGTACTGGCTCGGCCCCCCATCCATCCACAGCAAGATCATTCGCTTGCCGCTCTTCCGAAGCTCTTTCGTCCGCGCCAGCAGCATGTCGCGCCACGAAAGCGTGATCGCCCCCGCGCCGGCAGCCACACCGAGCGATTTCAAAAAGCCGCGACGCGAGGCAAGACCTTCGCCCGTGACGGATGCGTGTGCGAATGTGCGGAGCATATCATTCCTTCCGTTGATTATGATCTGGTAGGGATTGCCGCCCCGTAAACAGACCGCGCGAGTTCTCCACCAGTCAGTCGCTTCGGCGGCAATCGAACCGACTTTCGCCCACCTTCCGCCTGCCGCTTGCGCAAATCGGCGAACATCGCATCAATATCGCCGTGGAAACGTTCGGAAAACGCTTCGCGGGTCGCGCGGATTTCAACAAGAACTGGATCGAGTTTCATGGGAGCACCGCCTTCAATTCTTCGGAAGTGCAAATGACCGGCATTTTGTACTCGAATGTTCTACAGGCCTGTTCAATTTTCGGGCGCAGTGCTGCATTAGCAACGTGCGTGCAATTCCAGGTTAGCAAATAATCGATGCCGTTTACCACTGCCATCGCGATATGAATAGCGTCGGATTCCGCACGCGATGGCAAGGACAACTCGCGAACCAGCAATTTCGAAAGCGCGCTGGCGTCGTCTCCAAATTCTAGCAGCGTGATTCCTTTGAGGACCTCCAGCCGAAGTGCCGCTGCGGAAGCGTCCCCGGCGCCGGCTTCGTCGATGACCAATTGGGAAATGAATAAATCGAACTCGAAGCGTCTCGTGTCCCACCACTCACGCGTTATTTGTTGTCGAGCCGCCATGACGAGATCAGGACTGCGCCACGCGGTCAGGTGGCTCGGAATGGTCGTTTCGAGATACACGGAGGCCATTGAATAGGCTTTACTGCTAACCGGCAATTCCAGCGTCTCAATGCAGTTACCGCCGCGACAAAAACTCAGCCGAATTGATCAATCCCCACAGCACGTCCTCAAACGCCGCGTTGCGATTGCCTAGGAATTTGAGGTGGTCCTGGGCGAGGGCAATTTCTTGCGTCGTGGGTTTACGAGCGAGAACTTTGCCGTAGAGCTTGGTAATCGCCGCTTCGTCGTCTTTCTCTTCCACGAGCAGTTTCGCGAGCACTGTGCCGCTGGCCGGGTCGGCGTTGACTTGGGCCTGAACCTGCTTGTTATTCATCAGCAGCATCGCTTGCTGCATCGTACGAGCGACATTGGCTTGCTCCGCTGAGGGGTCGAAGCCAAAGGCCTCGTTGACGAGGTCGCGGGTGCTCTTGGGCGGCGGCGGGAAACGGAATTCGCCGGAGGTGGGGGCTTGAGGCGGCGTGACGTTCGGAATTTCGATCGCGGCTTCGAGCGAATCAAAGACCTCGTCGCCGCGCAAGCGCCCGGCGGGAATTGCCGCGAAGGGCTTGGTCGTGCTTTTCTCCACGTCGTGAATCTCGCGCTGATAACTCTTGCTGAGCGCGACAACGCGGAACACATCCTTCACATCGAACTCATTGGCGATGAAGTGATCCGCCAAGGCGATGTGAATCTCCGGCAAAACGCGGTCGCCCAGTTCGCCAATCTCATCCACCGGCTCGCAGAAGCCGCGGCCCATCATGCGAGCCCAAACACGATTGACAAACGCCTTAGCGAACCAGGGATTTTCCGGCCCGACGATCCACTCGGCCAACTCGGTGCGGCGAGCGACGTCGCTAATGCCGAGGTCCACCGCCTTTTCGGAAAACGCAATGGGCTTCATCTCGTCTTTGCGGCCTTCCATCTTGTGCTCGCCGCTGGGTTTGCTGGAAACGATGATCTGGCTCGAGTCGTTCCAGGGCAGCTTCGTGCCGACCCGCACAAAAAACGCCGCCACATGATGAAACGTCTCCTGCGGCATCTCCACGAACTTGTGATCGTGGCACTCGGCACATTGAATCTGCGTCGAAAGGAAAACCCGCGTCGTCTCAGAAGCCAGCCGCGATTTGTCGCCCTGATGAAAGCCGATGTACGTTGCCGCCGGATTATCAGCAATCTTGCCGATCGCCGTTACGACATTGTACGTCGTCTCATCCCAGCCCTTGTTTTGATTGAACTGCTCGGCCAGCCACGTTTTGAACGGCGAGTAGTTCAAAAACGTCAGCTCCGGCCCCGGCGTGCGATAGCTGATTACATCGCTCCAGTAATTGGCCCAATTCTCGCCAAACTCTTTTTCGTTGAGCAGCTTCTCAACCGCCTTCGTCCGTTTGTCGGCAGCGGCATCTGCCAAAAACGAGCTCATCTCCTCCATCGTCGGCTGCCGGCCAATCAGATCGAGGCTCAAGCGACGGAAAAATGCTTCGTCATCAACAATCCTGGCGGCGACCATGCCACCGACGTGTTTCTCCATCAGTTCATCAAGCTGCTGACTCGTCAGGCCCATGTGCGGCTTGGCCGGTTTCTCGCGGACAAACGCCGGCGCGTTTTCTTGCGGCGGCGGCTCGGGCTTCTTTTTCTCGTCCGCCTTCACAATCGGCTTGTTTGGATCAGGCTTGACATTGAGCGCGGCCAGCAGCTTGGGCGAATTCTTCTCAAACTCATCCTTGAACGATACAAACTCCTCCGGCGTCAAAATCTGAATTGCATCCGCGACAACCACGCCCTTCTTATTCCCCTCCGCCGAGACGCCAATCTTCACCAGGCCCGCTTCGAACGAAAACTCACCCAACGGCTGAAAGCAGAACGGCCCCTTCGGCCGCTCCTGCTGATTGACAGTGATCGTCTGCACTCCGTTCGCCGTCGGAATCTCATAGACGGCAGTTTCCGTGCGGTTGCTGCCCGGCGTATAGGACGCGAGCACTTGATATGTCCCCGCGTCTTTGATCTCGACCGGAAACTCAACCCCCTGCCCTGCCCCGCCCGCGCTATAGATATAGTTGTCGCCCACGAACGGCCGCGTATGCCGCGACGGTGACCAGGTGCCGATCTGCTTGGCCGCCGCATCATCGACGACAATGCCCGGCAATCGCGATGGTTCGATGCCGGTGTCTTGGGCGGACACCGAAATGACAATTACGCCTACAAAGAGAAACGCAAAGCCGACCGAACGAGGGACGGTTGTCATAGCTTCCGCCAGGGAGGGATAAAGACGCGGAAAAGTGTGGGCAGGATTGAGTTTAGTGGCAATTCAAACGGCTGTCAAAGATGATTTGGCAATGCGAATGCGGCCCCCAGCCGATTACAATCACCCGCATGGACCAAACGCTCCAATTGCGGCCCTCGATTTGGCGATTTTCACTACGCGAGCTGTTGCTCGTAACCCTGGCGGTAGCCGCATTTTTAGGTTGGGGAAGCTTGCTCTATCAGCAATATCATGCCTTTGTGCCAACCAGTTTTTTCGTTGACAACTCGGATTGGTCGGACGACATAGTTGCGATCCTGAACGCGCTTGGCTTGCCGGAGGCACGGATTAACGCGAAGGCAGAATCGTATGGCAATGGTCCTTCGGCGGCTCACCGGACCATTGAGCAAAAGCTCCCGCTGACAAAAGCAAACTGCGCTGCCTTTCTGGATGAGTTCCAACAGCGAGTTCTCGAAAAGCTGAGCGCCGACAATTGCAGGGTAAGGCAAACGGTCGGTGGCGGAGGCTCGAGCGATGTCAGGACCGTGGGCTATTTGCGCGGACCCGTGGCCGGCGCAATCCATATTTTTCTGAGTGCAGCCGGCGATGACCAAGCGCGGCTAGTTATTGCGATGCACGAAGAGCGCCGCCCTTGGCTCGGCGAGATAAACATCGGCGTGGTCATGGTCGGCGAGTAAATACGATGAAACAAGGCGCGTACCGATCACTTTGGCGATTCTCGCTGCGCGAGCTATTGCTCCTCATGCTGGTCGCGGCGGCCATCTTGGGGTGGGGACGAGCCATCTATCAAAAGTACAGCCGATTTTCGGCGACACCGTTTTCCGACTACTTCGTCCGCCAAATGCTTGGTGATCTCCGCGAGGTCTGCAAAGTGATTGCTGGAGCCGACGTAACATTGCAGGACACCCGCACCCAGGGCAGCAGCGGTGAAAATGGGATTCATCGGCGAATATCGGCTGAATTGCCGCTTGCGCCGGAACAGGAAGATGCCTTTTGGGACGAGGTGATTGACCGCATTCATCAGCGAATCGAGGAAAATGGAGGCACGGTCGGCAATAGTTCCATACTCGGCGATCCAACCGTGACTCACATGCCGATTCAGTACCATTACGGCATCACGACCGGCGTCGTCGTCTTGCAACTATTCAGAAAATCTGAGCAAACAGTGCATTTCTCGGCTTTCCTTGACGAGCAAAAATCAAGGTGAACCTCTGCTCAACAACAACAGTCTAGAGCCACGGGCGGCGGGAAAAACCGATCCCCATTTGCCCCGCTACACGCTAGAATTCAGGAGATCACCGCATGACCCTCCAGGCGACCGCCATGACCGCACTAGCTTCCAGCCCTCAACCCGCCCCCCTGCCCTCCCGCCCAACCTCGCTGAAGATCTACATCTCCGGCAAGTACTTCGCCAAAGAAGACGCCAAAGTCAGCGTGTATGACCACGGTTTTCTCTACGGCGACGGCGTTTTCGAAGGCATGCGGAGTTACGGCGGCAAAGTCTTCCGCCTCAAGCAGCATCTCGATCGCCTCTGGGCATCGGCGAAGGCCATCTGGCTCAAGATTCCCGGAAGTCCGGAGGAAATGACCAAAGCGGTGAACGAAACGCTCGCCACCAACGGCATCAAAGACGGCTACATCCGCCTCGTCGTGACGCGCGGGGCCGGTGCCCTTGGCCTGGATCCGAACAAATGCAGCGACCCACAAATCATCATCATCGCCGACCACATTCAGCTTTACCCGAAGGAGATGTACGAGAAAGGCCTTGAGATCGTCACCGCCAGCACGATCCGCAACCACTCGGCCGCCCTTAGCCCGCGGATCAAATCGCTGAACTACCTCAACAACATCATGGCCAAGATCGAGGGCCTGCAAGCCGGCTGCGTCGAGGCCCTGATGCTCAACGCCAAAGGCGAAGTCGCCGAATGCACTGGCGACAATATCTTCATCGTCCGCAACGGCGTGCTCATGACCCCGCCGATCGACGCCGGCATCCTCGAAGGCATCACCCGCGACGCCGTCATCGAGTTGGCTCAGGAAATGAGAATTCCCGTCCAGCAAATCCCCTTCGTCCGCCACGACATCTTCATCGCGGACGAATGCTTCCTCACCGGCAGCGCCGCCGAAGTCATTCCCGTCGTCAAGCTCGACAGCCGTGTGATCGGCGACGGCAAGCCGGGCGCAATCACCAAAAAGCTCATCGAGCGTTTCGTCCAGCTCACACGGCAATAAAGCCTGGTGGCTTACCTCAACAGCGCCTGCATTTGAGATTCTTCGATCCCCGCTTCGCGCAGCGCCTGGATCACCAATTCCCTCGTAATCGGCACGCCCAGCTTCACCTCCAGTACAGCCACAAAACGGTCGAGCCGATCCGTCGATTTTGCCATGAAATGCGGTTGAGGCGGCGCTTGCGGCGCGGCCGCCGGCGGCTCCGGTTGATTTGTCCGGCCACGTTGAATCGCCTCATAAACCTCTTGGCGGTGTACCGAGACGTCCGGCGGATGCTGGATGCCCAGCCGGACCTTGTCGCCGCGAATCTCGACGACCGTAACGATGATGTGGCCATCAATGACCAGCGATTCATCCCTTTGCCGAGAAATTACAATCATGCGCTTTTTCCTTGGACGAGGTACGCACCGGCAAACCGCCAACATACAGCATTCCAATCTGAAACCAACCACGGACGATATTTCCTAGGGCATTTCCATCGTCGCAAGCCTGTCGCTTATTATAGAGCTATGGCACCACGATTATTTTGGCTGTGCTGTTTGGTGCTGACGCTGTTGGCGGACGACGCATTCATCGTTCGCGTCGCAGCACAAGATTCGCCACTACCGAAAACGCGCTCAAGTCAAAAACCGCCGTTGGCGCTCAAGGGCTACAAAGGCCGCCGCATCGCCCAGACGATGCACTACACCGGCGCCGAATGGCTGACGCGCGATAACCGCGAGCAAGAAGAACGCTGCTCGCTGATGCTCGCCAATCTGGGCGTCAAACGCGGCATGACCATCTGCGACATGGGCTGCGGCAATGGCTTTTACACGCTGCAGCTCGCCAAAATGGTCGGCGACAACGGCAAGGTCTATGGCGTTGATATCCAGCCGGAAATGCTCACGTTTTTGCAGCGGCGGGCCGCTGCGGAGAATGTGACCAATAT
>DASXLL010000266.1:0-24485 GCA_036496265.1 Pirellulaceae bacterium
CGCCACGCCATTGACGGCAGTGTTGGGATCGCCGCTGTATTGAATTCCGGCGGCGCCCGCGTTGCTGACGATGTTGTTGGCCACCGTGACGCCCGGCACGAGCCGAGCGGTGTTGAGCGTGGGCAGGTTGAGGACCGAGCCGTCGCCGGGATTGTTGGTGCCGGCTTGCCGCGGGCCGGCGTCGATCAAAATGCCGACTTGCTGGGCCGCATAGATCTTGTTCATCTCGATCTGGATATGGCCCTGTTGGCGGTCCAGATTCGTGTCGCCGCCCTGCGTGAAGCCGGGGAACAGCGTGTCGATGAAGTGAATTTGCGCGAAGGAGTTGGGCGGGGCAATGGTCGGCCCGATGGGCGGATTTTGCGCGTTGGGATTGCTCGAGTCGTTGAGCGAGGGATCGGTATAAACGTTTTCGAAGCCGACTTGCGGCGTGGGAAAATGGATTTCGTCGATGACGGCCCGGTCCTGAACCGCAAGGTTCACCGGATCGCTCTCGTCCTTGTCATAGGTCCAGCGGAAGTTGTGATGACCGGCCGAGACAGGGACGGTGATCTTTTGGAAGTTGAGCGAGCCGGACCATTGGGCTAATTGGGGCGTGGGGAGGACAACGTCGTCCAGCTGGGTATAAACCGCCAGGCGGCCGTCGATGAACAGCCGCAACTCGTCGAAGCCCTGCTCGCTATCGACGGAGCGGAAGAAGGTGAGGTCGCCGGCGCCGGTGGTCAGATCGATCGAAAGGCCGGAGCTTTGTCCATTGGTGATCTTGCCGCTCGCGGCGGCGAACGATCCGGTGGCGGCGGAGTTGGTGATGATCCAGGGAGCGTCGTCGGTGGCGCTCCACTTGAGTCCATTGCCCGTGAAATTCCCTGTCTCGAAGCCCTCGACGGGAAGCGGCGCGCCGAGCCGCTGATCGGGGATCAGCCGATCGTTCGTGTCGATCGAGATAATTGGCGTTTGGCTGTTATGGCTGTTGTTGGGATCGTTGAGGGGGCCGTTATCGCTGAGGCTGTATTCGGCGCCGCGGCGGATTTCGAGTTGGTAAGGCCCGCTGAGGACCTGCGTGGGCAGGGTATTGAACGGATCGTAATTTCGCGGCTGAGTGATGCTGCCGGGCGTGGCCAGATCGGTGAAACCTGTACTGTTCGCCGGGGCGCCGATGACCATTTCACCGCGTTCGGCGGGGCCGATGATAATGTTGTCTACGTAGAAGCCTTCGTGGGCGTTGTTTTGGCGGGCCGTGGCGCTTTTCAGATTGCCGAAGCCGTCTTCGTAGAGGTAATCTTGCCCCGGTATGGCGGCGACGTTCGTCGGCGGATAGACGCCGCGCTGATTGGCATTTGCGCCCGTCAAGCTGTCCTGCGGCCAGGGGGGCAGCTGGCCTTTGGCGTCGGGCATTTGGCCGGCGGTGCTGAAGTCGAAGCGGAGCTGCAGGTTGGTCATGCCGGCGTATTTCGAAAGATCGACACGGTCCTGCCGCCATTGACCCGTGTTGTCCTGCATGAGCTGCACTTGCTGCCTGGGATTCGACGGCAGAGCGGTGGTTGAGGCCGAGACGAACGTGCCCAGCTCGCCCTCGCGGGTCGGCGAGCTGTTGGGGCTGTCGAGCACGCTGTTATTCGTCGCCAGCAGGTCCCATGTTTGATAGCCGTACGCGATGCGGAACGAATCGGTGGAAGCGGGGGGGGCGGTGAAGGAGTCGCCGGCGGCGAAGACGAACGTGCGCGTCGCGCCGATGTAATCGGTGATGATGTGGGTCTGGCCGCTCAGCGCGCCGCTGGTGAACTGCAGGGCCTTGCCCTTGTAAAAGCCGTCGATGCCGCTGAGCGCGACGGTTGATGTGCCATTGAATTGCGTAGCCGTCGCCGTGGTGGTCGGATCGAGGACGTTGCCCGTGACATAGGGGCCGCCCGAGTTATCGAAACGCGTGAAGGGGCCGATATAAACGCGGGCGCTGTCGCGCATGTTGCCGCTGCCGGTGACGGCATCAGCATTCACATCCTCAGTGTCCAGGAAATAATCGAAATAGAATGTCGGCTTATCGGTCGCCGACATGCTGGCGAGGCTGAAATTACCCGTGATGAGGCTGCCATAGGCGGCCCCTGGCAGGTTATAGCTGTTGGTGCTCAAGTCTGGATTGAGCGACAACTCGTGCTGCTTCGTGGCGCTCAGCAGGCCCAGTTGGCCACTATTGGGAAGCAGATTGTCGTTGCCCGTGCCGAGGAAGGGGCTGCCACCGGCGGTATATGTCTGATAGCTGTTACTGGTGGGGCCGGGAGCGGTCTGAAACGGCTCAAACCCGAAGTAGTAGCTCATGTTGGTGCTGTCTTGCTGCCGGCCACTGGCTGGGTCGGTCAACGTGGCGTCTCTCGTCGTTGCCAGCCCGTCCTGACCGCCGGCATCGTGTCCGGTATCGCCCTGGCGGCTGAATGTGGGATGCCAGAGATTGAAGTCGAACGGCGAGAAGGCGATGCCCGTGGCGCCGCCCTGCAAGAACGCACCGGTAAGAATGTCGGTTGAATCGGCGACACCGTCGCCGTCGGTATCGAATATCTTTTGCGGATTGCCATTGACATCGAGGCAGGTGAGGATGCCATCGTCCGTCATGGCGAAGAACGTATTGGCATACCGGCCGTTCTCGATATCTTGAGGACCGAGGGACAGCGCCGAGAACCGCAAGTTCGAGCCCGACAGCGTCGAGCCGGGATTGAACGGATCGGGAATCGCCACGGGCACGACCTGCGCCGGCGCGCTGGTGCCGAGGTTGATCTGACGCAGGAACTGGCCTTGGTCTGTTACGCCGTACAGCGTGCGCTCGTCGTTCGCGAAGGCCAGGCCGGTGGTGAAGCCGGGCGTGTCGGAAGCACCAGTCAAAACCGCATCGTTATAGATCTTGCCTTGGCCGGGAGTGTTCGGATCTTCGAGGGCCACAATGGTGCCGCCGCTGCCGGATTGGATGGCAGCCAGGACAACATTGCCGGCGAACTTATTAATGGCAGTGACGACATCCTGGGCGGTGGAAGCATCGGCCCCGCCGGTCAATGGAATCCTGGTAACGATTGTGTTATCGACGCGCTTCGTGGGGTCGGGATCGGCCGTCGACACAACGAGAATGTGATTGGCCATGTTGGTGGGATTTTGGTTGATCGCATCGATTAGCTGCTGGGCCGTCGTCCCCGTCGTGCCCGTACCCGGGTTGAAGCTGGTGTCGAGGACGACGGCAACGGTGTTGTTGTTCGTGCCGCCGAATTGGACGAGCGGCCCTTGGCCATTGCGGTTGGCCCTGGAAAAGTTGACGACGATGTTGTTGCCCTGCGAGCCCGGTCGGCCGAGGAGGTCGGCGTCGAACTCGATATCGATCGTCTGATTGGTGGAGTTCGAGAACGTCGTGGTGTTGGTGGCGTTGCTGGAATCGAGATTGAGATTGACCGAGATGTCGGCGGGCAGCGTGGAATTGACCGTCACCGTCGGCGCGAAGGCCGTGTGCAAGATCGGGTCAAAGCCATTGTGGCTCGCGGTGAAGTGAATGCGGCCTCCGTTGGCCTGAGCCCCCAAGAGAACGCTTCGGAAGCTGATGGATACGGGAGGATTCGGATTGAAGCCCCCCGCCGTGGCAAAGTCGGTCGAGCCGATTGCCGCCGTCGCGTTAGTGATCAGTGCCGCGGCAAGAGTCCCGGTGGTGCCCCCGGGCGGCACGATCGTCGTGACGTTCGTTCCCCACGGCTGCCCCTGAACGAAGGCGGCGCTGCCGGTGGTCGGATTGGCTTGGTAAAGCCGAGAGGCGCCAGCGTTGAAATCCGGCACTGCATAATACAGGGACGTGTTGGTCGTGGTCACGCCGCCATTCAGGTCGGTGCCTCCCCACGCGAACGCATCGCCGCCGCTGCTGGTTATTTGCTGAACGCTCTGCACCGTCGCGGGAGTGGTGGGCGGGACGGTCTCATCCGGAATGCTGTCGGTGCCAGCCGTGGTTGCGTCGCCGACGCCCGGATCGACCAGGATTAGCTGGCCGGCCGTGCCATTGTTGACCGCGTTAATTCCTTCATAGCCATACAAAAGTCCGTCGGAGCGGAAGCTGAGATCGTCAACGTTCGTGTTGGTGCTCGTAGTCAACCGAGTTGATCCATAGGTTCCCTCGACAGCACCCTGGCCGTCGTTGCCGCCGGAGAGTTGCAAGGGTGGCTGGACGAGCGAAGAATTTCCGTCCGGATTGGCGATATCGATCTGACCGCTGCCTTGCACGATTGTGGCCGTGATCAAGTTCCGAGCCGAGCTGGAGTTGATGGCTGTCAAGAGATCGCTGGCCGTGGTTCCCACGCCGATGCCATGTTGATCCGTGTCGAGCGTAATCGAGATGTGAAAGCCATTGACCGTAATGATCGGCCCTTGGCCGGCATTGCTGGCGCGGGTAAAGGTCAGGAAGATGTTGTTTCCGATGGAGCCAATTCCGGCCGCCTTGAATGTTATTTTGAGGACGCCGGGCGTATCGTTGCCGCCGGATAATTGCAACGAGGTGTTTGCGAGCGCGCCGCTGGTTGTGATGTCGGTGTTGGGGTCTCCAGAAGTCACGTTCAACGTGATCAAACTGCTCACATTGGGATTCGCGGCGATCGCCCCGAGGAGATCGTTGACGGTCGATGCAGTCGCGCCGGGGGGGGCCACACCTGCGGTGATATCGGCGGCGTCCGTGTTCAACGTTACATCCACGAACGTTTGGCCATTGAACGTGCTGGTGCTGACGTCAGGGGGAAGCGGGGGGTCTCCGGGGGCTGATCCTCCGTTGAAATTCAGATCTTGGGGGGTGTTAAAGCGCACGGAGATTCTGTTTCCAGCACTACCGGGCGAGACGGCGGAAAAGAGCGCGTTGACAAGTCCAGTCGTGCCAAAATCGGTGGCGACCTCCGCATTCCCGGGCGTCACCGTCGTCGTCTGGAAATCGGTGCTCGCGCCGGCGAAGGCTAAGGAGGCGGTGGGATCGATATTGAAAAGTTGGACGCCGTTGGTAACGAACATCTGCACGTCGCCGAGCGAAAATGGCCGCACGTTGGCCTGTAGGGCCTGGGTGTTCGTCGAATCGATCAACGTGGACGCGGGTTGGTCCACCGGTCCTGAGATGCCCGGATCCATGTACTGATTGGAGGGGAATTCGGCGGTTCCGCTGCTGGATGTGATGCTACGGACGTAGGTATCCAGCGGGTCATCGACGACACGAGCGACCGACTCGACTGGCTCCAGGCGGACGTTGGTATCGGTCGGAGTGGTGGCAAACGTCTGATCGAGCACCGAGGGAATCATTCGGTCGCTGGAAACGGCCACGAAATACGTCTTTTTCTGCCCGGGAACGACAGCCGGGAGCTGCGCCGGTCCGATGAAGGCGTCGTGCTTGCCAAAGCTGCCGCTGGGCAGGTTGGCCGTGGTCGTGCCTTGGTCGTCTTGGACGTTGGAATCGCGCCCGATGAGAATCAGCTTGCCGGTGTCGTCGAAAACGGAGAGCGTCGTATCGGGCCGCGAGAGACCGTCGGCATAATCGATGTCGAACATCGTGGACCAGGTCTTCCACCCGTCCGTGTAGCCGTTGACGTATTGGAGCAGATCGAAATCGAGGTCGAACTGATACCAATCGACATCGGTGGCGCTCGATAGCTGGCCGCCGACGGTGATCGTGTTCTTATCGACCTGCAGCAGGTTGCCGATGTTCTGTGCGCCGGCGAACGTATTGTTCGTCGTATCGCTGGCCTCGCTCGTTTCACCCAGCAGCGGCGAATGATACGGCAGTCCGTGAACTTCGATCGCATTCGTGGCATAGCGAATGTCGGCAAAGCGAATCGTCGAGCCCGGCTTCTCGTCTTTTTGCTGCAAGCGGACCTGCAGCTGATAAGCGCCGCTGGTGAGCCCCGGATTGAGCGTGTTGCCGCTCTCAGCCGGGGACGTCAAGCTCGCCGGCTGACTGCGGACGCGAATGAAGAACGGCGCGTTCTTGAGCGGCTGCCCGCTGCTGCCGTTGGGAAGCACGATCCGCATGCCGGGGTCGCGGGTCGTGGTGACGAGCTTGCTCCAGGTCGGAATGCTCGCGCCGCCGTTGTTGGTGTAGGCGCCGTTTCCGGTCGTGCCGTTGAGGGCGAAATGCGTGGCGTCGATCACGGTGACTTTGAACACGCCGTTGGCGTTCGTCGTTCCCAAGACGCCGCTGACTTGAACCGTGTCGCCGTCTTGCAGATTGTGAGCGGTCGTGGTGTGAATAATGATCGGATACGAATTGGTAACGCCGGGATCGATGCCGGTATTGGGATCGATCGGGGAACCGGGAATCACGTAACCCGGCCCCTGATTCGTCGAATAGGTATCGCGGCCATTGGACGGATCCTTATCGAAGGAAATTGCCGCGCCGGAAAGCCCCGGATCGACCGGCAAGATGGTCCACGTTCCGCCGCCGAGGTAGTTGGCGTTGCTCACCGAAGGAATGCTCAGCAAGGCGTTGAGCCAGAGGCTGAAGTGGTTGGAATCGGTGACTTTCACGAAGAACGGTCCGTTGGCCGCCGTGTTGCCCAACACGCCGCTGACGAAAATCTGCTGGCCGGATTGGAGGCCGTGGTTGGCGCTGGTGATGACGATGGGACCGCTGGTGCCGGGATTTGTCGCCCCGCTGATCGTGCCGGTGATCTCATGAATGTCGTCGGTTACGTTCGGGATCGCGTCGGTCGAACGGGCCAGCACATTGCCGTCGGCATCGACCAATTCGAGCATCGAGTCGAGGCTGGGTGATGTGTTGTCGATATCAAGCCAGACTTCCGTGCCGCTATCGGCGTTGAAGCTATAGACATCGACGTCGGCCGGGTTGTCGAAAGCGATCGAACCGTTGACCTGAAAGCCGAGGCGGCGCGTGTCGTCGCCGGATTTCATGTTCGGCGCGAGGCTGCCCAGGAATTGGGCCGTTTGAGGTGTGCGGGTGAGATCGACCTTGTTGATGTCGGCGTTGGTGCCGATGTTGCCCGCTTCGCTTTCGATCACCTCGCTGGCATTGGTATCGTTGCTGTTGGGATCGAGCTTGATTCCGCGCCAATCGCCGGCCGTCGGCGGCCGCGAGGTGCCACCCAAACCAACGCTGGACGTGCTAAACCGCAAGTCCGTGATCAGCACGCCGCTATCGAGGATTGGATCGCTGGAATCGCCAATCGCCAGCTTGAGAACGTTCGCGCCCGCGTGCAATGGAAAGGTAGCGGTCAGCGCCGAGGTTACGCCGTCGTATTCAATGTGCAACTGGCCCGTTTGGTTATCGACGTCGAAAAAGCCGCTGTTGACGTTCACCAGGTTGCCGCGAGAGTCGTGAGCGACGTTCGTGGGTGCACCGCCATTGATGAACGCGCCGAAGACATCGTTGAACGGCGAGCCGACAAACTCGGGAAATTCATCGCTGCCAAACACAAAGCTGAACGCGCCCGATTGAACGTGCGACGCGGGATCGACATTGATCGTCACCGTGAGCACGGAAGCGTCAAATGTCGAGATCGGAGTGCCCGTCGGATTGTTCTTATTGGCCAGCGCGGTCAAATCGGGATCGCCCGGCTGACTGTCGTCTGTGCCAAACGACTGCGAAGTGTTGGTCGTGGGAAGATTGACATCGCCGGTGGAAAGGATGATGCCTTGCGGCGAAATTCCGAGCGGCACGTTGTCGCCATTGATGAAGGTGCCCGCCTGGGTGGCGCCGCCCGTGAAAGTCGCATTGGTGATCGTCACGCCGGTGGGCAGCCCGCGGAGCACCATGGCGTTGGCCAGTTGGGTCGGATCGGTGTTGGGTGTGACTTGCAACGGCCCGGTGGCCGGCGTGAACGACGGCAAAACGCCGATCGGAGTCGCGAGGCCGTCGCCGTTCGTGTCAAAGTCGGGTGAGCCATCGGGCTGGAAGCCCGCACCGACGGTGTCGTCAAACAGCGAGGTGGTGACGACGGGATAGCCGGCGGCGCCGATGATTTGGACGGTGCCGCCGATGCGATCGGCAATGTCGAGCGGAGTGCCGCTGGCCGTGATTCCCGCATCTTTGCCTTGGGCTTTGACGACCAGGCTCGCGGTGGCGCTGCTTTGAATGCGGAGGCCGCTGTAAACCTGATGATTGGGAACGATGATCTCATCGAACAAGACGTGGACGATATCGGTGTCGTCCCAGATGGTCTCGGTCGTGAGCGTGCCGCCGCGAATCACCATGCCGTTCACGGCGTTGGCAGTGAGCCGATTGCCGCGAATGAGGGGGCCGTAGTTATCGCCACGGCTGCCGACCGCATTCAGCAATCCGGTTGCTTGCCCGTAATCGCCGAGCACTGCGGACGTCATGGCATCGGCATTGATGCTCATCGCCGGGCCGAAATTATCGCGGATGATGTTGTTGACGATGACGGGCTGAGCGCCGCGGACGAAAATCGTCGCGTCGTCGTTGGGACCGCGGCCGTTGCGATCGGTGGTGCTGGCGCCCGTGGCATTGAATTGCAAAACGCTGTTGGCGATGCGCACGTCGGCTTGTTGCACTTCGATCGCGTTGAAGTTGTCGAAGCCGCCTTCGATCGGCACGGAGCCGCCACCATAAAAAATGCGGGCTTGAGCGATGCTGCCGCGGGAATCCGCCTCAAAAACGAGCCCGCCCCAGTCGCCCGGCGCAGCAGCGGTTGTTGCGCCGTCGCGATTGGTGTCAAAAGTGCCGCCGGCGCCATACCGATCGTCTTTCACCGAGGTGAAGATGACTGGCGTCGTCTGGGTGCCTTCGGCGATCAATTGGCCGCTGATTTGGGCCTCAATCCGAGCGCCGCCGAGCTTCACCGTCATGCCTGAATCGATCCGCAGGCGGCCATCGGTCAGCGTCGTGGGCGAACGGTCGGATCCCGGCGAAACGGAACCGCCCGGCGTGCCGGCGATTTCCAGATTGCTGGTGACAATGTGCGTGATGTCGGTGTCATTCCAGCGCGTCGGCACATCGACAAAGTCGATCGGATTGCCGGCCAGAGTGCGGACGCGGATAAACAGGCCATTGAGCGAATTGTTGATGACGGTGTTGTCATGAATGTCGGGCCCGATGCGGCGATCGTCGAACTTGACGAGAACACCCGAGGCGCTGGGCAGGCCGTCGTCGTCGAACGCGTTGGGATTGGCCGACATCCCCGCGTTCGAGCTTTTCTGAATCGTGTTGTACGAAACCGTCGGCCGCGCGGTCTCCATGTAGATCGGGTCGTAAACGTCTTCGACCGAATCCACGACCACTTTGCCGCCGCCATACGTCATCGTCGCGTGATTGACGTAGTTCAAAAACACGGGCATCGCCAGGTTCAGCGGATTGGCGGCGTTCAAATAGTCCCGCTCGTGGTCGGAATCGTTGCGATAAACGATGCCGCCATAATCGCCGCCCTGCGCACCGGAAGTCGGCCCGTCATCATCGCCGCCGACCGAATCATCGTCATAGGAGGTGAAGACGACGGGCACATTCGGCGTGCCGAGCACCTGAATCGCGCCGCCGGACCGCGAAACCAGCCCCTGCGGCGTTGTACCCGCATTCAAGTTCGACCGGCGCATCTTGAAATCGACGCCGCCATCGATCATCACCGTCACATTGGCCGGAACGAGAAATTCGCCGCCGTCGGAAAGCGCGTTTTTCCGCGCCACGTCCTTGTAGCCGATTTGATACTCGTTGTTGTCGCTGAGCGTGCTCAGGCTGCCGTCGGTGCCGCCGTTGCCGACAATGCGAATGATTTTTTTCGCGCCAGGGTTGGTATTGGCCGAAGCCGTGAGCGCTTTCGCGATGTTGGTCGTGCTGGCTAGGGTCGTGCCGTTGACCTGCACGGATGCGCCGAGCTTATCGACATAAATCGTGTTCGTGGCCGTGTTGGCTTGGAACCAGAACTGATACACGCCGCCGGGATTGTTTTCCGCATCGCCATCGAACGCCACGCCGGTTGCGTCGCGCATCGAAACCGTCGCGTTGTCCGGCTTCATCGACAGCGACAGGTTGTATGTGCCCTGCGTACGGCCGCCGAAGCCGGTGTCGGCGATCGTGGGGTCGAAATCGGTGTTGCCGACGCTCGTCACGGCCACAAAATAGGTGCCCGTGTCGAGATGCACTTCGAGATACGAATCGTTGCCGTAGTAGTCGTCGTTGTGAGCGATTTCCGTCTTCGTGCCGTCGGAGTTCAGTTGGTACAGCGTCAGCACCGTATTCAGCAGGCTGGAATTCGGCAGCCGCTCGGCCACTGTTTCGCCGCGGAACAGCCCCGGCTCACTGACGACAAACTGATACAGATCGATATCGTTGCTCTCGGGGCGGTGGACCGTTTGGCCGTAGACGATATCGGCGTCGCCCGGAAATACGGGTTCGGCCGTGGCGGCATTGGGAGCGGTCGCCACGGGCGTGTTGCCGCCGCCCATGATTGTGAGTGCCGCGGCTTCGCCGTTGTCGCCCAGCCCCAACAGGCGGCCGACTTGCTGCATGGCCGTTTGAAAATAGTCGCCGCCATATTGGCTGTTGCCCCAATCGACGAGCGCGTTGACAACCGCAACGCCCGACGAAATGTTGAGCAGCGTCCACTGCGCATTGGCGTCCTGATCGGTAAAAGTGCCGTTGCCTTGGGAGTTGCCCAGGTTGTCGGCCAAATAGAAATGATCTTGGTCCAGTACGATCACTTCCCACACACCGTTGGCGCTCGTCATGCCATCGACGCCCGTGACCTGCACAAAAGCGCCCGTTCGCAGCCCGTGATTGGGACTGGTGATCACGATCTTGGAGTCGCTTTTGGAGGAAGCAGCAAAAGGAATCGAGGTGTCGAGCGCGCCGGTGATTGTTCCTTTGACGTTGGTCTGCAATCCCGTGACGTCGGAATTGGTGACGACGGCATCCACACCGGCGATGCCGTTGGCACCCGTTTTGTCGTTGCCGGTGCCGGTCGAAATCGTCGGCGCGATCGCCCGCGGATCGCCCGTGGCGATCGTCATGTCGGCCAGATCGGACACTGAGCCGATCCGGCCCACCGAGCCATCGACTTCCTTAAACTGCACGCCCAAGTACCGGCTGTACAGTTCCAATGCCTCGCGGACGCGTTGCTTTTGCGGCTCCGTAATGGAATTGAAGAACTGCTGTCCCTGCGGAGTGAAGCCGTAGATCGTCTGGAAGTTGTAGGTGATCGTCTCGACGCCGGCCGTCGGATCTGGATCCTGGCCGGGAACGGTGGTGATGTGACCTTCGAAGGGAATATTGCGGTCGCCGGGTGCATCGCCCGCGCCGGGAAGCTGGATGTTGTAGAGCTTGGTTGGATCGAAGCTCGGACCGATTGTCGCCCCAGCAATTGTTTTACCGCCGCTGCCGATTACGCCGAGAACACTAGCCGTGGAGAAGCTCGAGTTGTCGATCGACCAGGAACCGCCAGATAAGTAAGCTCCGTTTGAGATTGAATTATTGAGGGAAAACTGATTCTGGTCGATGCGCGTAACAATCCAATCATTATTTGCAGCCGTATTGCCCGCGACACCGGTGATGTGAACGTGGTCTCCAGTGGAAAGTCCATGATTCGGGCTAGTAATGACAATGGCATCGCCGGGATTCAGCGATGAGGCGTCAATAATGAGACCGCCTTCATTCGGACTTACGAATGTGTCGTCGAAAGTGACCTTAATCGAATAGCTGCCCGTCGCCGTGCCACCCTGCCCGCTGCCACTGACCTGGGGGTCGTAGTTGGTATTGGCCTGCGAGGAGACGCCGATGTAATACTGCCCGGGTGCAAACGACAGATTGCTGACCGTATCGGCGATTCCATTCCCCGCCCCATCGACCGTTGGCATCGCCGCATAGGGCGTTCCATCGGCGTTGAAAATGCGAACGAACGTGTCGAGCCCATTGCTCGGCGCCACGTTGATGCTCAGATCCGTGACCGCGTTTTGCACGTCGAACCGATACAAATCGACGTCGTTGACTTCGTTGGCGGCCGAGAGCGATGGATTGTCGCCAATGAAGGCCGGCAGCGACGAGCTCATGCTGTTGCCGATGTGCTGAGCCGTCGAAATCTTGTCGTCGGCCGTCGTTGCCGTTCCGACCTCTAACTTGAACGTGCTCGACGGGTTATTCACACCGCCCGCAATGGCCGTTGCGAACGTGAGAGTTGCCTTCGGCTGCTGCGTCATGCTCGCCACGACGACGGACGGAAGAATCGCCATCAGCGAGGCGTTCGCCGTCTGCGCCGCGCCGGTATATGTGATCGTGAACGGCCCGCCATTCTTGCCGCTGACGGTCGCGCTGCCACTCAACCCAGTGATCGAATCGACGGATGCCTGCACAGCCGCCACCGTGGTGCCGTTGGCTCCGGTCGTAACCGCCAGCGGCGTCGTTCCGGCTGTTCCGGCAAACGCCAGAGTGGTGACGCCCGGAGTGAGTAGAGCGAGCGTTTGCGAATTCGTCACGAGCGTGACAGTGGCTGAATTTGTCGAAACCAGCGAGCTGATTGAGCCCGCCACGTTGGTGAGCGTGATCGTAAATGGCCCGCCAGCGCTACCCCCAACCGAGACGTGGCCGCTCAGGCCCGAAATCGTGTTCAGATTGGCGGCGACCGCAGCCGCCGTCGTTCCGGCAGTCCCTAATTTTACAGTCAGCGGGCTGGCGGCACTCACGCCGTTGAACGACAGATTCGCGACGCCATCCGAGGCAAGGGTGAGAAATTGGGAGCTGGTCGTGACGTTGGCGGCGGGTGCGTTATTCGCAATCAGCGTCAAATTCTGACCGGCGAGAGTCCCCGTGAACTGAATGTTGTAAGGACCGGCATTGGGACCGGTGACAGCAACTTTGCCCCCCAAGCCGGAAATGGCATTGAGATTGCTTTGCACCGTGGCCGCCGTCAAATTGGTGGCCGCGACTGCACCGACGGCTGATCCGGCGGTCCCCGTGCCGGCGGGATTAAAGGTGACCGATACGGCGCGGCCCGTCAGCGCGCCGATGAACGTGATATCGAACTGCTCGACAATTCCCGGAGTGCCTGTTCCCGGGCCCAATGCAACCGACACATTGCCTGCCAGGCCGGGAACTGCATTCAGCGTGCTCAAAACGCTGTTGACCGTGGCGCCATTGGCGGGAATCGACCCGCTCGCGAAGCCGTTGACCGCCAACGTAAACGTGCCGGTGCCGTTCGTGCCGGCGTTCGTGATCGAGACTCGCGTCGTTTGATTGACGACGGTGATCGGGGCTCCCGAGACGCCGTTGTACGACAGTGTTGTCGAGCCGGCCGAGTTGATCGTCAGCGTCGCGTTGTCTGAATAGGTGACTGTCTGTGGAAGCGCGATGCTGTTGTTCGTCGCATCGATGAGCCGATAAAACGCGGGCGACGTCACATCCGTCGTGTTCATCTGCTGATCGAAATACACGTCGATCGTCTTGTCGCTCTGTTGCAAGACGCTGCCGACGCGCGTGATCGGCTGCGGCACGACGGCGTCGATCTTCGCGCCCGTGTCGAGCGTGAAATTAACGACGGTGTTCGCTTTCGTCGGATCGCCGCTATTAAACGGATTGCCGCTCGCGTCCTTGATCGGACTCCACGTCGGGTGCAGCGGCGTCGAAGCGCCGACCAGCGTGACGCTATAAACATCGTCGGGCAGCGTCGAGGCGAACCGCATCACCACTTCCCGCGGCGTGTCGCCAAGGCCGATATAACCAGGGGTGACGACCTGGTCGTCGGTGTCGCCAAGAATATGGTCGGGGCCGCCGCTGGTGACGACGAAACCGTTGGCGAGCGTATTGCCGTCGATCACGTTGCCTTGGGCAAAGCGGAACGTCATGTCGCGCGGGGCGACGTGGAGCGTATCGCCGCTGTTGAGAAATACGCCGCTGGTTGGAATGACCGCGACCAGCGATGGACCCGTCGTCATCAGCCGACGATCTTCCAACTCTTCCAGCAAGAGCCGCTTGCGTGCCGTGCGCAGCTCGTCCAGCGGATGAGCTTTGCGGCGATCTTTTAATTTGGAAAGAATCTTTCCCAGACGCGGGGATGCCATGAACGAGACCTCTTACTACGTAGCCCTGTGCCGGGAGTGCGGCAGTTCCGGTTGCCGCACCGAGCTGAATGCCAACTTGCCTACTGGGTTTTCTATCGCGATACACCGCGTGCCTCGTGGATGCCTAAGTTTGGGGCGGCCAACAAGATGCGGAGTGCGCGGACTATGTCGATTAGGGAAACAATGACCCCATGCAAGCAATCTCGGATTATAATTGCACCTAATCCCCGTGCAACGAAATTGCCTGTTGGGCAGCCGGGCGCGGCTCTCCGGGCGGTTCGGCTAGTACCGGTTTGACGACGACTGCTGGCGTTAAGTTCCAGCGGGGAACGGGCTTTTAGCACCGAGGCCGGGCGGCTCGCTGGCGACCGCCTGGGCGGTCCGCCAGACAGCAAGTCTAGGCACGCAAAGCTTTTATAGAGTCGATCAGCGGCCGCGGTGATCAGTCAGCGGCAAAAACATGGGCAGGCAGTGCGCCCGACAACTCAGCACATTACAGTCAAATTACATAGTCAACTCGGATCGCAGAACACGGCGGGTCCGCCTGTGACGGTACTTAACGCCGATCGAGCAGTCGGCAATGGTGAATGTCCAGCGGACTGCGGCTTCCTGAGCCTGCCGGTTGAATTCGTCATTCTGCCGTCGCATTTCGGCCATCCAATCCGCGGCCTCATTCGCCCGCACAGCGGGCACAATCACCGACAGCGCAAACAGGCCAAGAAGGGCTCCGAAGATCTGCCGCTGGTTGTCTTCATGGTCGTCCCACCCGTTTCTCGCATTTTTCACGGCGCGGGTGGCATCGGTCTGGTTGCGACGCGTTAAGCTCAACACCGGTAGTCGTGGCCTAGACTTGCTTGCCTTTATTTAAGGCCCAATATGCGCTTCACAGCCCGAGAAACACTGCTCGCTATGGCCATTATAGCCATCTTTGTTGGCGCGTTTCTTAATTGCCAGCTCGTGGCTAAGGCGCTGCGTGCGACTGAAGCATTGACGACAGTGGCGTCAGGCGATCTGAAGTAAGCCGTCCGTTCCTTCGATGCTTCCGGCGAGGCCGTTTAATGGCCCAGGCCGGCAAGGTTTAACGCGGCGCTGATCGCACAATCGGAACGGCAGAAATAACTAAGCGCAGAAGTGTGCGTCATGCAGGTTATTCGCGGGAAATCGCTTCTTGCGGTTTTCGCGACGGAAATGCCCGTGATTAAAAGTCGCGACGGCGTGACGCCGCCGGGCCGATGGTAGCAAAGCCAAGGAAAGGTTGCAGTGCTATAGATGCGTCGGCGCGGCGGCGCAAAAGCGCGGCTTTCTAACCGGTGGTTCACGGAGGAACGTGTCATGCGTCGGGTCAACTGGCCAAATTCTCTTATTGCGCTAGCGCTAGTACTCGCTTTCGCAGGATCTGCCTGGGCAGATGACTCGTACTTCGCAGGGGCAGCGGATCCGCAAATTGCCACAGCAGTTGCCCCGCTGTCTCAGGAAGTTATTCCTGACCCGACGACGGCTGCCGGTGAGAATGCTATCTATGGCCCACAGACCACGGACGAAAGTCTCTCCGGCGGCTGCACCGCCTGTTGCTGTCCGCTCTGGACCGTGAGGGCGGGCGCAATTTTTCTGCGCCGCGACAGTCAAGATAATGTTGTGTTGACGAACGGCGCCACCCCGATCACGGTTGGCGGCCTTTCTTTTAACAACTATCAGGCGGGTCCGATGGTCACGCTCTTTCGCCACGGCGTACTCAAATCACCATACGACTTTGAGTTCACCTATTTTGGTATTCCCAGCTTCAGTAACACCGCTGCCTCAGCCGGAGCGACCACTTTCTTCACCACGCCAACCATCAACTTTGCGCCGCGCACTGTCACGGCAACGTATTCCTCCAATTTCCATAGCACGGAGCTGAATCTCCGTCGCAGTTGGAGCGACCGACTGACCGTCCTGGGCGGCTTCCGCTGGATCGAGATGCGCGACGATCTGGCCGCTAACCTTAGCGGCGCCAGCGATACTATCAACGTCAACAACCACCTTTACGGCTATCAGATGGGCGCGGACGTCGTCATTTTCCGGCGCGGGGCGTTCACCATCGACGGCTTCGGAAAAGGGGGAATTTACGCCAACGTTGCCGATCAAACCACCACGATTGCAGGTGTCGGCGGAGCTGTTCCGAGCTCTGGGGCCGGCAGCACGCGAACCGCATTCGTCGGCGAACTATCGCTCAATGGCATGTACACGATCAATGACCGCTGGAGCATCCGCAGCGGTTACCAGGCTCTCTGGCTCGATGGCGTCGCTCTGGCGCCCGACCAAATCGCCTCGTCCAACGTTGTTACGGGAGTTTCCACGCTCGACATGCACGGCCACCCCATCTACCACGGCATGACCCTCACGGCCCAGATGATCTGGTAGGCAGTTGGCCTGGGGCTAAGTAGGACCTATTGCTCAGTTTTGTCGAACAGAATGCTGATCGATTGGTCGTGGTGGATGCGTTTGATGGCTTCGGCGAGGAGCGGGGCGACGGAGAGGACTTTGATCTGAGGGATGATTTTTTCCGGCGAGAGCGGAATCGAGTCGGTGACGCCGAGGGTGGTAATCGGTGATTCCTTGATCTTTTCGATGGCGCGGCCGCAAAAGACGCCGTGGGTGATGGCGACGTAAATTTCCTTTGCGCCGCATTCCTTCAGCTTGCTGGCAGCGCCAGTGATCGAGCCGCCGGTGGTGACCATGTCGTCGAACATGATGGCAACCTTGCCTTCGACCGATTCGCCGATGAGATGTTCCTGGCGGGTGTCGTGGGCGTTGTCGCGGCGCTTATCGACGATGGAGAGGCCGGCGCCGAGCCGCTTGGCGTGGCCGATGGCGCGCTTAATGCTGCCGACATCGGGGCTGACGACGATCCGCTCCTCCGGCTGATGGCCGAGGGCTTCGACGAAGTCGTTGAGGACCGGCGCGGCGTAGAGATTATCGACCGGGACGTCGAAGAAGCCCTGAATCTGCGGCGAGTGCAAGTCCATCGTGAGGACGCGATCGGCCCCGGCGCGGGTGATCAGATTGGCCACAAGCTTGGCGGTGATCGGAACGCGGCCTTCGTCTTTGCGGTCCTGGCGGGCGTAGCCGAAATAAGGAATGACGGTGGTGATGCGTTCGGCCGAGGCCCGTTTGCAGCTGTCGATCATGATCAGCAGCTCAAACAAGTTGTCGTTCACGGAGGGGCAGGTCGGCTGGATCAAGAAAATATCGCGGCCGCGGATGTCCTCTTCGATCTTGCAGAAATTCTCGCCGTCGGGAAATTTGCCCAGCGTCACTTCGCCCAGCGGCAAGTGCAGGAAGTTGCAAATCGCCTTGGCGAGCGGGCGATTAGCCTGGCCGCTGAAAATCTTGAGCTCACGCATAGTTGTCATTGGTCAATTGTCATTGGTCATTTGCGAAAACAAGCTACAAATGACAAATGACTACTGACAAGTGACTAACTATAACCCAAACGCCGCATTTCTGCTTCCACCTGCTTGAGTTCGTCGGGCGTGTTGATGCTGAGGGCTTCGCAGGGCTGGAGAATCGGCAGGGCTTCGACGAGCTTGCCTTCGCTGCGGAGTAGGCCGGGGCAATCGGTGAGATAGTATTCGCCCTGCTCGTTGTCGTTTTTGAGCTGGTCGAGAGCGTGGACTAGCTCAGGGCCGGCGAAGACATACGTGCTCATATTCACTTCGGTGATGAGCTTTTGGCCGGCGGTGGCGTCGCGCTCTTCGACAATCCCGAGAAAATTGCGGTCCACGTCGCGCAGGATGCGGCCCAGCCCCCGGGGATTGGGCTTGAAAAGCGTGCCGAGGAGGCAGGCGGATTTGTTGACGTTGAAGTGCTCGAGTAGTTTTCGCAGCGAGGAACCTTGCAGAAGCGGTGAATCGCCGGCGACGATTGCGACTGGCCCCTTGTGGCCAACGAGCAGCGGCTGAGCCATTTTGGCCGCGTGGCCAGTGCCTTTGCGCTCAGCCTGCACGGCAAACTCGATGCCCGGCCGGCCGGCGAGAAGTCGTTTCACATCGTCGGCGCGGTGGCCGACAATGACGATCGTGCGTTTGATCCCAGCAGCCGCGAGCGCGTCGAGGACGTATTCGATCATCGGCCGGCCCAGGACAGGAATGAGGACCTTGGGAAGGTCGGATTTCATCCGAGTGCCGAGGCCAGCGGCGAGAACGACGGCGAGGGTGTCATCCATAGTTGACTATGCTTCCAGCATTAAATTGCCAACGTCAACGCAAACGCTCCGCACGCACTGTGCGGGCCACGAAGTCGATCGACAAACGGTAGTCGCGAAGCAAGCGCGTGCCTATCAGGACTTCGTCAACATCGGCGAATGTCGCCTCCGTCTCGACCATTCTGCCGTCAAACGAGAATTCGACGGCGTAAACGTCCTCCGACACGGACATGCCGGCGGCCAAAGTCGATTCGGCTTCAAAGATCCAGCGAGGGTTCACGAAGGGGCGCAGAAAACGTGGCAATTCCAGATCGCCGTTAAACCCGGTATCGATCGTCGCGCGATATGTCTGGCTGGCAATCGCGACTTCGATACATGGCACGCCTTTCCGATCGACTATGCCGACGATCACCGCCGCCCTCCCTTGCGGAGGTAATAGTCGTAGCCGACGCGGACGCAGTAAAAAGGCGCGTCGATTCCATCGGCAAGCATCTTGTCGCGGACTTGGAGGCCCGACTCGCCGAACCAGACGCGGCCACTGACAGGATCGATGCCGGCTGCTAACTCCTTATAAGGGCTTACATCGTGATGCTTCTGGTATTCCGCCCAAATTTCTTTCGCGCGGTCAACATCAAGCGGAGGATGCGTAGAACTAGCCATTTGTCGTGTATGTTTTCGGTGGTGCCGAGGACAGGGAAGCGCCATTCGCGAGAGCAATAATGCGTCTCATACCTTCAGCCTACGCGAGCGGTTCGAGTTGGGTCAAGAACAGTGATAGTCGCGGTATAGCCGCGTCATCTCGTGCTCCAGGTTCGATTTCTAGTTCTTCTCGCGGAGCGCGGCGAGCAGGACATGGACGGCTTCGGACCGGTCGTCGGCCGCCATGACGGCGCTCGAGACGGCCACGCGTTTGATGCCGGTGGCGACGACGTCGTGGACATTTTTTAGCGTGATGCCGCCGATCGCAAAGGCGGGCAGCGAGATTTCGGCGGCGACTTCTTGCAGGAATGGTAAGCCGGGGAATTTTTCGAATTCCTTGGTGGGGGACGCGAACGTGGGGCCGCAGCCGATGTAGTTGGCGCCGTCGAGCACGGCCTGGCGAGCTTGTTCGATGCTATGCGTGGAGACGCCGATGAGCATTTGCGGGCCGACAATGAGGCGGGCGTCTTTGACGGTTAGCTCGTCCTGTCCGATGTGCAGGCCGTCGGCACGGGACAGGACGGCCAAGTCGGGCCGGTCGTTCATGATGAACAAAACGCCGCGGCCGGCTTCGTCGATGAGCCGACGCAGCAGTTTGGCCCGCGAAAGCAATTTGCGATCGGCCAGGCGCTTGTCGCGGAGCTGGATTATCGCGACGCCCGAGGCAATCAGGCCGTTGACGCGACGGATAAATGACTTTTCGGACTTCGCGCCGTCGAGCAAGACTTGCAATTGGGCTGCGAGGAGCCGCTCGTTGCTTTCCTGAGCGGTGAGGCAGGCTTTCGCGAGCGTGTAGGATTGATAGCGGAGTCGTTCGACGGCTGCCGCGGCGGCCGGGGCCAGGAGCTTGGCGCATTCGTCGATAACGCGGAGGGCTTGTTGCACTCGTTGCCAGGAGGCGGCGGCGACATGAGCCAAGGATTGGCGGTCGCCTTCCTGAGGTGTCGAGATTTCAGCGCCGACATCTTGCTGGGCTTCGCGGGCGGCAGCGAGCGTGGGTGTGGAGATCGAGCTCAGGGCGGAAATGAGATCGTGGCGGATTTCCTTGCAGCGGCGGGACAGGTGCAGATCGTCGAGGGCGAAACGGCAGTAGTCTTCGACGACGCGGAGCCCCTCGGTGGCCCGGTTGACGTTGGCGTCGAGAATCCGCAGCGCGGCGAGCCGGTCTCCGCTGCCAGCTGAGCCGGCATAACTGGCTTTATCGTCAGGGTTTATGCCGCGGCGGTTGGACACGATTGGATCTACCGGGAAAGGACGCTCAGTCCCCACAAAAGTGTGGCACAGTGCTTGCTCTCACACTAATTCCACAACTGCAAACATACAATTTGGCAGTTGCCATGCCGCCGGAATGCTTGTTTTCGGGCGAAGGAGCGGTTTTTCGGTCTAAGGTGTTGGCGCAAGCGGACTTTGCTTGCTTTCCGGTGATCCGCGAAGTAGAATTTTCGACCTTTTTTGTGAACAGAAAGGCGAGTGAGCGGCGTCCAAAAGCGGGCATTGGGTCCGCGGCGACTCTTCCACTTGGCGAAGGATAGCCGAGGCGGAACAATACTGCGGAGCTAACTCACGCGCGGCGAATTTTTTCGAGGCGCTGAGGCGGATTGGGAGACGAGCGAACTAGTGACTGCCGCCAATTGCTGATGGCGGAAACAACAGGAAGAAAAACATGTACGAACGATTTACCGACAGGGCGCGGAAAGTGATGCAGCTCGCCAATCAGGAGGCGCAGCGGTTCAATCACGAATACATCGGCACCGAGCACATTCTGCTGGGCCTGGTGAAGGAAGGCTCGGGCGTCGCGGCCAACGTGCTGAAGAACCTGGATGTCGATCTGCGGAAGATTCGCCTGGAGGTCGAGAAACTGGTGCAGAGCGGCCCTGAGATGGTGACGATGGGCAAGCTGCCGCAGACGCCGCGGGCCAAGAAGGTCATCGAGTATTCGATGGAAGAGGCCCGCAATCTGAATCACAACTACGTCGGCACCGAGCACATTTTGCTCGGCTTGTTGCGCGAGCAAGAAGGCGTGGCGGCTCAGGTGCTGATGAATCTGGGCCTGAAGCTGGAAGAAGTTCGCGAGGAAGTCCTAAATCTGCTCGGTCATGGGATCGAGGGGGAGAGCACGGAGCGCGGCGGCCGCGAAGGCGTGGGCGTGAGTGGTTCTTCGTCGGAGAGCGGGAGCCCGAGCTCGGGCCGCAGCGGGAAAAGCAAGACGCCGGCCTTGGACAGCTTTGGCCGCGACCTGACGGAGCTGGCGAAGCAGAACAAACTTGATCCGGTAATCGGCCGCGAGCGAGAAATTGAGCGGGCAATTCAGATTCTCTGCCGCCGGCAAAAGAACAATCCGGTGCTTTTGGGCGAAGCGGGCGTCGGCAAGACGGCGATCGTCGAAGGCTTTGCTCAGCGCGTGGTCTCGGGCAATGTGCCCGAAATTCTGGCTGAAAAGCGGATTGTGGTGCTCGACCTGGCGATGATGGTCGCCGGCACCAAATACCGCGGTCAGTTCGAAGAGCGCATCAAGGCGGTGATGAACGAAGTCCGCCGGGCCAAGAACACGATTCTGTTTATCGACGAATTGCACACGCTCGTCGGCGCGGGCGGCGCGGAAGGCGCGATCGACGCGGCGAACGTGCTGAAGCCGGCGCTGGCTCGCGGTGAGATTCAGTGCATCGGCGCAACAACGCTCGATGAATATCGCAAATACATCGAAAAAGACTCGGCCCTCGCTCGCCGGTTCCAGGAAATCATCGTCGATCCGACTTCGAAGGACGAGACGATTGAAATTCTCAAGGGTCTCCGCGAGAAGTATGAAGAGCATCATCGCGTGCAGATCACTGATGACGCAGTTGAGGCCGCCGTTGAACTGTCCGAGCGGTATATCACGGCTCGCTGCCTGCCGGATAAGGCGATCGATGTGATCGACGAGGCGGGCGCTCGAGTCCGTCTGCGGGCGATGACCAAGCCACCGGATCTCAAGGAAATTGACGACGAGGTCGAACGGCTGAATAAGGAAAAAGAAGAAGCTGTTGCCAATCAAGATTTTGAGAAGGCGGCGTCGCTCCGCGATTCGGCCGACAAGCTGAAGAAGAAAAAAGACTCGATCACCAAAGAGTGGCGCGACAAGTCGCGCTCGACGGACGGCGTGGTCGATGAAGAAGTAATAGCCGAGGTCGTCAGCAAGATGACCGGTATTCCACTGACGCGGATGAGCACCGAAGACAGTATGCGGCTGATGAAAATGGAAGATGACCTTCATCGGAAGGTCATCAGCCAGGATCAGGCCGTGAAGGCGGTTGCCAAGGCCGTGCGCCGCAGTCGCAGCGGTTTGAAAGACCCGCGGCGTCCGACGGGCTGTTTCCTGTTCGCCGGGCCGACGGGCGTGGGCAAGACATTGCTCGCCAAGGCCCTGGCCGAGTTCATGTTCGGCGATTCCGACGCGCTCGTGCAAATCGACATGAGCGAATACATGGAAAAGCACAACGTGAGCCGCTTGATCGGCGCTCCGCCGGGCTACGTCGGCTATGAAGAAGGTGGCCAGCTCACCGAAAAGATTCGCCGCCGGCCCTACGCCGTCGTGCTGCTCGACGAAATCGAAAAAGCCCACCCGGACGTGTTTAACACGCTCCTGCAGGTGATGGAAGAAGGCCGGCTGACGGACAGCTTTGGTCGCAAGGTCGATTTCCGCAACGTGATCCTGATCATGACCACGAACGCGGGTGCCGAGGCGATCAAGAACGAATCGGCGTTCGGCTTCCGCAAGGAAGACTCGGACACTTCCTACGAAGGCATGAAGGAACGCGTCATGGAGCGGATCGAACGGGCGTTCCGGCCGGAATTCATCAACCGCTTGGATGACGTGATCGTCTTCCGCCACTTGACGGTCGAGAATCTGAAGGAAGTCGTGGATCTGGAGCTGAAGAAAGTCCGCGAGCGGCTGCTCGAACGCGGCCTCAAGCTCGAGCTGACCGATTCGGCCAAAGAGTTCATCATCAAGAAGGGCTCGAACACCGATTTCGGCGCTCGTCCGCTGCGTCGTGCCGTCGAGAACTTCGTCGAAGACCCGCTCTCCGAAGAGCTGCTCAAAGGCGAGTTCCAAGGCAAAGACACGATCACCGTCGATACGATCAAGGACGACGAAGACAAGCCGCGGCGGCTCGACTTCAAAGGCTCCGTCACGAACCACCAGCAAGCCGCCGAGGTTGCCGCCGCGACGGCGGAAGCGGCCGGGGCGAAGTAATCCGCAGTGCAGGCGTTTAGCCTGTCAGTGCCGAAAATGGTTAATCATCAAGCCCGCGGCGAGAAATCGCCGGGGGCTTTTCTTTTTGCTGGTCATCCGCTCGGCAGACTTTCTTGACACGCAGTTTTGGCGAATCCGATCTCATCCATTTCGACCAATCGGTGGTTTCAACCGCGCAGCCAATCTTCGAAACGTGTCGGGCCAAGCCGCGGGTGATCGCCGGGCGTGAGGCTTTGATCGTTCACCGCGATGCCGTAATAGAGCGCCTGGGGATCGCTGATTACCGTCCGTGCGTCCCCCGTTGCCTTTAGGAATTGCCGCACGAGGTCGTCTTGTCGAATCAGTTCGGGTCCGGCCACTTCGAGCGTGCCATTCATGGGCTTAGCGAGGGCCACATCGGCCACGGCGGCAGCGACGTCGATTGCGGCGATGGGCTGCATCAGTGCCGGTGGTAGCCGAACCGTCTGCCCTTCCGTCGCGAATTGGGCGATGCCACCCACGAACTCGAAGAACTGTGTCGCCCGCACGATCGTGTACGGAATCGGCGAAGCCTTGATGAGTTTTTCTTGCGCCATCTTCGCCCGGAAGTAACCACTCGCGAGCAGCCGCTCGGTCCCGACGACCGACAACGCCACATGATGGCCCACGCCCGCGACGGCTTCCGCGGCGAGCAGGTTGCGACCAGATGTCTCAAAGAACGCCAGGACTGCGTTGTCCTCCCACGAGGGCGCATTCGCCAAATCGACGACCACACCCGCGCCGGCGAGCGCTGCCGCCAGTCCTTCCCCCGTGACGGTGTTGACACCCAAGGAGGGCGATGCCGCCACCACCTCGTGGCCGCGCTGCCGAAGGTTCGTCACGACCTTCTTCCCAATGAGTCCGCTTCCACCGATGACAACAATCTTCATAGCTCCCCTCCCGCTGTGGCTTCTGGGGCCAAACTGCGGATCAGACCGCAGAACTGCGGCCGGCAATTACCGCAAACTAGCGATCCGGCTTGCGGAAATCAATGACTTCCCGCGCGCCGCAGTTTGCAGCCTAACTTCACCCGCCCCTCGCGGCTGTTTCATGCGCGAGACATTTCGCTCGCTTTCCAGTTCATCTCTTGCCGGCTCTGTTTATCAATCGCCTCGGCAATCTGAGACGGTAAGAACATCCGCGAGCACGACGGACAGCGGTAGATTGCGACACCGGCGACCGGACGAACGTTACGCCGACATTGGGCACAATAGACTTGGGGCATGTTCTTCATGGCAGCTCGATCTCCTTTTTGGCGGAATTGGTGTTGTCCGCCTTACTAAGCGCAATTCGCGCTGCGAGTCCGCCAAGTGGGGAGTTTTCATGCGCGGGTGGCTACAATCAGGGGCATGG
>DASXLL010000267.1:0-7529 GCA_036496265.1 Pirellulaceae bacterium
CTCCAGCCCAAGGTTTTACACCTTAAGCTAGCGCCCAATTTTTGGGGTCCACCTCAGATGACATGCTTACTCATGCGATACGTCTTGATGCCGCGGTAAGTAAGCCGCCGCAAAAGCTTAACGATCTGGGACGGTGCCCAATTCGTACGGCCATCAACACGCAGGCGATTGAAGTACCTCGCAATGTATATGGCGCTTTTCTTCTTTACGGTGTAAAGAACGAAAGCACGCTCCACGTAGCGACACGTTTGCTCGTCGATCGCGAGCATCTTCAGCTCCGCTGAGTCGCGTCCGAGGACTTTATTTCCGTCCTTATCCCGCATCGGAACCAGCTTGTAGCCTGTAGGTGGTCTCCCGATGTTCGCGCCGAGGTCGAACGCATCATTCATGCCACGGTTGACCTTGGAACGAAGCTGCTCAATGAACCAGTCCTGCATCATCGCGTAAACGTGCAGCATCATCCTTGAAAACGGATTCGAAAGGTCAAAGCCATCGCTTACACCGATGAGCAGTTTCTCATTGTCTTGAAGCTTTCTTCCAAGCGATAATGCTTCAACCGCGTCACGGCTTGCGCGGCCGATTTCGTCGATGTACAGTGTCGACGCATTGATTGAAACGTCGATGATCACTTGCTTGATCAATTGATAACCCCAACGTTCATCGTGAGTGCCCGTAACCGCAGCGTCCGCCGCAACGAGTTCCCAGGGAATGAACCGGTTATGCTGTCGTGCTTTCTCCAATTGCAACTGAAGCTGCTGCGCGTTCGAGCGCGGATTGGAGTTTGCATCCGAGTATCGGAGATAGGATGCTGCCAGTTCGACCTTGAGCCCTGAAGGTAATGCAAGTCGGACAGGGTCCAGTCCAAGGAACCGTCGCTTAAATGCATTAGCGAGAGATTTGGCGTTTTCGGGCGTGTTCGCCGGAATTACTCCTGCCGCTACCAACTCTGGCCAAAGGCGGTTCTGGCACTCCAGCCAAACGGTCGCAAGTGCTAAAAGGGAGTCGTCATCCGGCAGACCACGCTCTTCCTTCGAGCGACGACGCCGGCGACCGTTGCCGCCGGCAGCAGGGGTTGGCAGAACACTGTCGGCCAAGCCAGCCAGGTTCCCGGGCGCAAGCTTCAGGTCACCATCTGTGGTGTCTAGCTTACTACCATCATCGTGAATGACGGCGTTGGCCGGTTGCTCATCAGCCTGACTTTGTTGAAACTTTGCTAAAGACTTTGCCTGTTTGCCGGATTGTTCCGCAAACAGTCGTGAACGTCGTTTAACCTTAACTGCCGGTAATACCTGAGCTTTACGATCTTTCCCTAATCGGCCCTTAATGTCCGAAAGGGTTTGCTCGATTGCTCCCGGCTATTCTGTTTGAGATGTAAGCGGCGCATCAAACCGCCGAAACCCAGCCGACTCCACGGTCCGCTGCTCGCCGCTTTCACTTTCATAAACCATCAACAACTCCACACCTGGAAACCGCTCGGAAACTGACAGCGCCTTCTCCGGTCCCAGCACCGACGCAGCCGTCGCCAATCCGTCGGCAACCACTCCCCGCGGCGCAATCACCGTCACGCTGCTGCGGCCACTAACACACTCGCCAGTCCGCGGATCGATAATGTGTGAATAGCGTCGGCCGTTGACGACCAGATGCTGCCGCGCATCGCCGGATGTCGAGATCGCGCACTTCGCAATCTCGACAAACCGCTGCGGCGGCTCATCGGGGTTGAGCGGCGCAATCCCCACTCGCCACCCGCGCTCGCCCGGCGGCGCATCGCCCGCCGCGATGTCGCCACTGGCCCGCACGAGCACCCGCGAAACGCCCGCCGCAGTAGCCGCTTTCACGCCTTCATCCGCTGCAAAACCCTTCGCAATGCCTCCCAGATCCAGCCGCATATTCGGATGCATTAGCCGAGCCGTGTGTGCAGCCGGATCGAGCTGTAAGAACTCGTAGCCCACGCCGGCATTAGCCGCCGCCAGCGCATCCGCCTCCGGCAGCTCCTTCCACCGCCGCGCCCGCCGCCAAAGCTTGGAAAGCGGCCCAATCGTGACATCAAACGCGCCATCCGTCTCCCCGCTAATTGCCTGCGACTCGGCCAGCACCGTCCACAAATCATCGCTGACTTTCACCGCCGGAAACGGCCCGCTTTTATCCTTCGTAACAACCGACGTCTCGCTCAACTTGCTCAGCTCGCTATCGGCCTCATAGTCGCTTAGGGTTTTATCGAGTTCTGCAACCCGCGCCATCGCCTTCCCAATCGCCGCCTCACCCGCCGCCGCGTCCTTCGCATACAGAACAACCTCAAACTCCACCCCCATGTGCAATTCCGACCGCGAAAACCGCTGCAACTCCTCCGCGCCGATCGCCGCCGTGGCAAATCCAAGCACGCTAGCGGCCCCGATCAACAATCGATATGCACCCAGCATCGCATTTCCCATCATTACCTCATCTGTGTCGCGGTGTTTTTGTTCCTCAATCCATCCTAACCGACGCGCAATCGGTGCTAGCCCCAACGCGTCCGATCTTGACTGCCTCTCGCGCGTTTCCTACTGTGCGCGACACAATGGCTGGCAGATCGTACGCGCTGACTCTGTTTGCGTTAGCCGCAATGGCTTCGTCCACGGCTGCGCAGTCATCGATCGCCCCCGAAGCCGGCGTCCTCGTGCTGAAAAATGGCCAGGTGCTCGAAGGCGCGATCACGCGGGCCGGCGACTATTACGTCGTCAGTCAGGGCGAAGGCAGCGAGCTCAAGCTGAATGCCAACGATGTCGAGTTGTGCTGCGCGTCGCTGCTCGAGGCCTACGAATTCAAAGCCAGCCGCGTTTCGAGCTTTTCAGCCAAATCGCGGCTCGATCTGGCCAAATGGTGCTTACGCCAAGGACTGATCGAGCAGTGTACCGCGCAGCTCGCTGCCGCCCAGAACATCGATCCAACCAATCCACAAGTGGCCGAATTGCAAACGCGAATCAAGCTCATGCAAGAAACGCCGCAGCCGATACCGGCCAGCGCGACGCCAGGAATCGCGGCTGCCGAGATGGAAAACACCCTGCGCGGCCTGCCGCGCGGCAGCGCCGAGAAATTCGCCGCGGTCATTCAGCCGATTCTGCTCAATCGCTGCGGCGCCAATCAGTGCCATGGCCCGAACGCCAAATCCGACTTTCGGCTCCTCCGTCCACCACCGGGACAGATCGTCAGCCGGAGGTTTACGCAGCGGAATTTGTACGCTTCGCTCAAATATCTCGACCGCGCCAATCCTGAAAACAGCCCGCTCGTCCTCATGCCGCAGCAGCGCCACGGCAGCTCGCTCGCGGCCGTTTTCGACAAGCACTCGTCCAATCAACTCGTCGAGCTAATGTCTTGGGCAAAATTGACTGCCGGGGCGCCGCTCGTCGTACAGCCGCCTCCCAACCATATTACTAATCCCGCGACGATCGCCCCGGTAAACGCAACGCTCTCGCAGCCGACAGCCAAATCGACCAGCGCAACGCAACCCGCTCAAGAACCATCAGACCAACGCGCCATGGCGCCGGTCAGCACGCGCGTCATGCGACCGCCACTGGACGACCAGCCGGCACACAAAGCTAAGACGACATCGTCGCAGCCCGAATTTCGCGATCGCTACGATCCCGAAATCTTCAACCGGCGATATTTTAGCAAGTAAGCATGCTGGTTACGGGCGCACTGGCTGCCTTGCTGGGTTGCCATTATTCGGCCCGCTGTCGATCGGCGGCAACCGCGTCACGAAATCGGCCGGCGTCACCGCATTGCTGCCCGCCGGCGTCATCCACCACGGCACAACTACCTCTTGCGACATTTGCCCCGGCAAACTGGTCACATTCGCCTGCCGAACGCCAGCTTGTGCCGCTGGCGCAGCGTTCGGCTGGTTCTGGACGATAGCTTTCGGCGCGCTGCTGGCCCGCGGCTTGCTCGCAGCCATATCCGTTGTGCCCACCGGCGGCGGCAACTCCGGCAGCGATGCGCCCATGGCCGGAAGGACCTCTTCAGTGCCCGTAATCGCTGCGCAATCAATCAAAGTGCCCGTAGCCCGCCGCAAGTTGACCCAAGCAATGCGATGTGCGACCTGCGCCGTTGCAAAACCCGCCTCCGCCGCTGCCCGCCGATCCTGCGACTCCAGCAAGTCATTCAGCACGATCCCCGCGGTCTGCTGATCGCCTGCCAAGAGCCGCCACCGTTGCACGAGGTAATCAATCTGCTTCTGCTCCGATTGCATCGCTTGATGGGCGCTCACCATTTCACGATAGGTCGTCGCCACTTCGCGCACTGCGACTTCCACATCCGCCCGCACGTTCGCCGTTACGACCTGCAATTTAGCCGTTGCCCGGCTTAGCTCAAGCTGCCGCTGATGGTGCTGCGCGTGCGATGCCCGGTTGTTATACGGCATTTCATACGTTAGCCCGCCCCAATAAGTCGGCCGACCTTGAGTAAACTGATTGCCGTAGGCCGATCCGAAATCAGCGTTCCCTTGCAAGCCGCTGATATAGCTGCCCATCACCGCGTTCAACTGCGGTAGCAAATCGCGCTTGGCGACATTCAGCCGCTCGCACGAAGCCGTGATCTCCTTCGAGGCCTGCTGAACTTCCGGCCGGAAGTTCAATGCCGTGCTCAAAGCCACGGCGAGGTCCGCCTCGCCCGACGACGACCCCGCGGCCGTCTGTGGAATCAACTCCATAGCCTGCGGCATGTCCAAAAACGGATCATTGGCCAGTGCCTTGAACTTTGCCACCGCATTTTTGACGTTGGTATCGTGCCTGATCATGGACGTTTCTCGATTGGCAATTGCCGCGCGAGAGCGCGCGAGCTGACTTTCGGCCACATCGATTCCAATCCGCGCCCCCAGCTCGTTGACGACATCCAACGCTTCGTCCCGCAATCGCCGCCGCTGCACATACAGCGTCCGCTGCAAATAGATTTCCCAGTAGGCCTTTTGAAAATCGAGCAGATACGACTGCATCTCCCGCGAAAAATCGTCATGCGCCATGCTCGCGTCGAGGTTTGCCAGCACGACCACTGCATTGTTATAGGCTTGACCCGCGCCCTTCAGCAGCGGCTGCGTCACAGTCAGATTCAATCGCGCCGTCGCCTGATTTTTCGGCAGGAAGAACTGCGAATTGTTGTCTTGAAATCCAAGACGCTGGCTCAATTCGACCTGCGCACCGCTGAGTGTTCGCCGTCGGAGGCCGCTGGTGCCATACCATGTCTCGTCAATGAACCGCGGCGGTCCGCCCGTCGTCAATTTGTTGCCGACCGGATCGCTGGTGCCGGTGTAGCGCGAGTCGGTAAATAGCGTCGGATCGAAATTGGCTTGCGCCCGCGGAATTGCCCATTCCGTGATCTCCGCCGTATCGCGCAATACTCGCACCTGTGCGGAGTTCACGACCGCCTGCAGGACCGCCGCATCCAGTTCCATCGGCAGCGCGAACCGCGGATCGCCGAGCGGCCGCTGGACGAGCTCGTGCCACCATGTCGGAAAATCACTATCCGGCCGCAGCAGTTCCGGCGAGATTGGCAGCGGCTCGGGCAGCGGCAACGCCTCGCGAAGCACGGGTGCAAACGGAGGTAATGGCGGCAATGGCGGCTGGATTGCGCCGCGAATCGCCGGCGCCGACTGAGCGACCGGAGGCAGCGACACATCGCTGATTGACGCTGGCAATGGCGGCAAAACTGGCGGCTGCGTTTCTCGCACCACCGGCGCAAACTGTTGCACCGGCGAAATCGGGACCTCCTGGACGACTTGCCCCTGAACGGTTTCCCCGCCGTAGCACCAAACAAGGAGAGCGGCAGCCAAGCGCAGCAGGCCCCGACCGCGCGTGCCAACGCGCAGCTTCCGCCACCAATCGGACGGTAGGCATGCAAGCGACATGTAAAAGGGCTTCGCGAATTTACAAGGCTGGCCCCAGACGCCAAGGCAAGGCGCACCGGGAGCATTTGCCTCCGCGGCCCAGCGGGATTGGGCCGCGGCGAAGCGCAGAATTTGGGCCTTTCGATCTTCAACTCAAGAACGCGGGATGCGCCGCTATCGACGCATTCATTACTATCGGCCCAGCCCGCAACACACCTTTAACCGCTGCTAGCGACACCAGCGTACCTGACCATCCCGACGGTATTCAGCCACATGCTGGTCTGGCATTAGTTCGCAAACAGCCACAAATTGTTGATCTGGCCATCGATCCGTTCGACATGCCATTCTACGGACCCAAAGCCAGCTTGTTTGAGTGCTTGCACCGCTTGCTGGAGCCAGTACGTTTCATATCGTGAACCGTCCCGTTCCAACGCGTTGAGGCATTTCGCTATGTCGAGGCCCTCGGCGCGAGTTGCCACATACCTTGCCGGCTGCATTAAGCAGCAGCCGTCAGGCTTGATCTGCGGAGTCGCTTCGCGGTCGAGAATGAACGTCGTCGCTGCCCACGCCGTATCATCGTGGTTGCGAACATCGTAATACGGCGTGACTTCCCACAGCTTGTGTTCTGAATCTTCCCAGATCACGTGATTGATCCAACGACAGTAGAGGGGCGTTGCAACGGGACCATTCCTCACCATCGGACCCGAATCGGCCAGCGCCCACCCACTGGCAAAACCTCCACCGCGTTCAATCACAAATCGATTGACGTTTTGATAACACTTGCCAGGCCGCGCGTCGGGCCAGGCCACTGCGGACACAGTTACGGCGGCGTTCAGATCAAGCGCCCGAAGGTCCTGGTTTTCGGCAGGTTGAATTCGACCACTGCCGCTCGTGGCAGGAAGCTGAAACGGCGCAGGCTCCTCGGGTGGATTTATTGTGCCCTGAGACTGAAGGTGAGGCGCTGCCATTCGGATCGCTCCTGGTCGGCCTGAATCTGGCCGACGACAGAAGCACCTGCCTCTAATACGGCCTCGAATTCTCCAGGGCGAATTCGAGCCGCGCACGCCACATAGCTTGCGAGATCGTAAATTGGCAAGATAACGGTGCCACAAAATCGTTATCTTCGACGCTTAGCCAGCGGCGGCTAAAGATGACGCTTTTTCAAGTGCCCCGTCTAGCTCTTCCCAGATGATGGCTAGGGTCACCTGATCAAGCCCCAGGCCGCGATAGATCTCGTCCGGCGGCGGCGGACAGTTATGAACGCCGAGCGACGTGACGCCAGCCCGGCTGCAGAGGTAGTTGGCGACGGCCACTACGTTTACAAGCTCTTTGTGTTGGCCGTCGTAACACCACGGCTGATGGTGATAAGTGATCGCGTCGGCCACGCTGTCAGGAAAATTCCAGCGACGGGCGACAAAGCCGCCTAGCATCGCATGATCGAACGAGAGCAAGCGTGACTCGGCCACATGGGTCGGGGTTTGCTCGTTGATTAAATCGATCAGCTTATGGAAATGGAGGCATAGGGTTTGATCAATCAGGATGAGGCCGAGATCGTGCAGCAAGCCGGCAATATACGCCTCTTCGCAACCGGAAAGACCGCAAACGCGAGCGACCAGGCGCGAGGCAACCGCGACACCAACACAATGCGACCACAAGTTCTCGCGACTGTAATTTCCAT
>DASXLL010000268.1:0-25195 GCA_036496265.1 Pirellulaceae bacterium
ATTGCCATTGGCCTTTGCAGGGGCGGTGGCTGGCTTCGCGGCAGCGGGCTTGGCGGCTGCGGCAGGCTTTGCCGGCTCCGCTTTCGCTCCGGCCTTCTTCCGTGCGCCAGCCAAGTCCTGCAAAATGTGCCAGTTTTCGAGGCGATCTTGCTTGGCATAGAGCAGCGTTGGACTAGGGTTGCCGTCCTTGTCAAAATGCTTGCCAAAACGGCCCTCGCTGCGAGCAAAATCGATGAAATCGACGACCTGGCCCGTCTTCGGGTTCGTCCACCAATCTTCATTTTGCGCCGGATTGCCTTGCAAGCTCAGCCGCTCGGCAATCGTGTCGCCCTTGCGGGGATCGTAAATCAAGAGCGGGAAAGCGCGGGTATCCACGGAGAGCCGCGCCTGATCCGTCGCCATGTTATCCGCCACGCCATGCTCCGGCTGACAGGTCGTATAGCAGCACACGATCGCCGGGCCGTCGAACTCCATCGCGTCGATCACCGACTTATAGAAGTGATTGATGTGAGCGCACGTCGTTTGGGCGACAAAAGTCCGTGGATGCATCATCGCGATTTGCGCGATTTCCTTGCGGCGCTCCTGTTTGCCGGCGATTACCTTGCCATGCACGCTCATCTTCGTGTTCTGGCCGGTGTAGCTCGATGTCGAAGCCTGGCCGCCAGTGTTTGAATAGACCTGCGTGTCGAGCACGAAGACCTTGATGTTCATGCCGCTGGCAAACAATCGCGAGAGCGATTGGAAGCCGATGTCGAACATTGCGCCGTCGCCCCCGAGGCACCATAGCGGCCGATCGCTCCACCCCATCTGGTCCCAGCGGGACCGCACACCCATGGCCATCGCCGGAGCGTTCTCAAACAACGAGTTTGTCCACGGCACAAGATACGGGTTGTATGGATACGTCGAGGTATAGACCGTGTTGCAGCCCGTGGCGGCGATGATCCCCCACTGGTCGCCGAATTTGGCGCCCGTCGCGGCGCACATCATCCGCAAAGCGGTCCCTTCGCCGCAGCCGGCACATGAGCCGGCGCCGCCGGTGTAAATGTGCGTCTTCTCGTGCAGCATCATGTCGATCAGCAGGTTGTCGCTGATATACCGCTTGTCGGACGGACCAAAATCCTTGAAAAACCGGTGGCTCTTGCGGATGTCGGTCATCACCTGCTCGGTCTTCGGAATCATTTTCAGTGCCAGGTCGTCGCAAACGGTCACGCATTCCGCGCAGCCTTTGCACTTGCTGGGGTCGATCATGATGTTGAACATGCCGCCTTCGCCCTGCTTCTTGGCCGGACCTTCGTAGTACTTGCGGGTCTTCGACCACTGCTTGGCGAACATTTCACGATCGGCCGGGTCTTTGATCCCCTCCATCTTCTTCTTCCACTCGCTCTCACTTAGTACCTTGCCCAAAATGGCCGTATCGGGACAGAGCGTGACGCAGTCCATGCAACCGGTGCAGTTCTCTTCGATGTACTCCGGGATATCCGGGGCGATATAGCTGAAATCGCGGAGCGTCGCCGTCCCCGCCGGAACCAGCGACCGCGCCGTCGAAAGATCCGCCGGCAGATCCTTTTCCGCATAGCCTTCTTCATAGCCGCGGATGATTCGCTCGTTAAAATCGCGGACATCGAGAATCGGCAACGTGACCAGCTTATAGTCACTGTCAACGAGCGTGCCGTAACTATTGTTGTTGTACGGATCACGCTCGTTCGCTTCGTTCAAAGACGGAAGTTTCTCGGTCGCTGCAGTCATCGGCGATATCTCATCGATTGAAGTTAAAGGTTTTGAATGACCAAATCACAAGCATCAAATCACAAACAAATTCAAAATCCAAAGTCCCAAATGTTTCAGTCGCCTCATTCCTCGCTCTTCCGTAGAATGGCATTGAAGATTTTGAGCAACTCGGTCGCCTCTTGTACGAGGGAGTCTCGTCTCGCGTTAAGTTCATCGCTTCCTCGCGTATCTAACAGCCGCAAATGATACGCACTCTCTTTCGATTCCTTCCGGCAAATCTTGATTCGCATTCGGAAATCCTTCTTGCTCAGCGATTCATTCGCCTCGATATAGTTGGCGCCGACTGAATTTGAAGAGCGAGCAAGCTGTTTAACGTCCTCAATATTGCAAATTGTCCGCGGGAGCCGCTTGACGAACTCGCGTGTCTGCTTGGCGAACCGATAAGTCCGACTCTCCAAGTCATATTGCGGCTTCGGGCGGCCATCATTCATACATTTTGTTCATTGCCTCGTTTGTGCTTTGTATTTGTTTGTGATTTGATGCTTGTGATTTGGTGCTTCGCCTTTTGCATTTATTTCCAACTCTGAATCAGGTCCTGCGGAACCTCCTTGGTTTCCTGATACCCGCGCTTGATGCAGGTCATGTTGTCCTGCACGACGCGGTCGCCTCGCTTGCCAAAATATTTGCGAATGGCCTTCTCGACGCCCGCATAGACCTGGTCGTCCGTCATGCCGCTCTTCTTCGAGTACGGCGTCAGTCGTAAGAATGCGCCGAGCAGCACGATCCCCTGCATGCGCATCTGCAAGTCCGCCACCGAGGCGACATCGCGGGCGATCTGCACCATGTCGGCGAAATAGACGTGAATTTTTTGGTCGCGGATAAACTTCTTGTGATGCGCTGGAATCCGCTCCCACACATCCTTGGGCTCGCTGAATGTCGATTGCATGATGACGGCGCCGCCCGGCACCAGACCCGCCAGCGGATTCCCGCTAAACATAGCGGTCGTGTCGTTAAGCACGGCCAGATCGACAAATTCCAATTCGCTGTGCAGATAAATGTGCTTGTTGGCGATCGTCAGATAGTACGTCGTCGGCAGGCCCTTCTTTTCCGAGCCGTATTTCGGATACGCCTGCACATCCATCCCGAACACATCGCCGGCAATCGTGGCGATGACCTTGTTGGTCGTCACGCTGCCAAACCCGCCGATCGAATGCCCGCGCATCGAAAACGATCCAGCCTCGCGCAGATCGGGGTCCTCTTTGACCTTGAGCGCCAGCGCGTGATCGATTCCCACGCAGAAATAATCCTGCCCGTCTTCCATCATGTTATCGACGACCGCGAACAAATCGCCCGGCCGCACGTCGCGGCTGCCCAGTCCCGCGGCCCCACTATAAATCCGCGGAATCTTGTCGATCTTCTCCAATCCGTTCATACCCGTAACTGCGTCGCAAAACGCCGCCTTGATTTCGCGCGTCAAATGATTGCCCGTCGTCGAAAGCGGGTCGTCCATCCGCTCCAGCACGGTGAACGCCGTACAGTTCTTCAACGCATCGACGATTTGCCGCGACGGGAACGGCCGGAAGCAAACGACATTCAGGCAGCCAACCGGGATGCCTTTCGTGTCGCGCAAGTAATCGACCGCCGCCTGGCACGTCTCCATGTAGCAGCCCATGCCGACGATGATGAACTCCGCGTCCTCGCAGCGATGCGGCATCACAAAGTCGTATTTACGGCCTGTTTTCTCCGCGAACTGCTGAAACGCTTCTTCAAGGGCCGGGCCAACGCGGTCGTAATACCACCGCTGGGCGATCTTGCCCTTCATGTACGAGTCTTGATTTTGCACGACGCCCGACATGATCGGATTTGCCGGGTCCATCAAATTCACCAGCTTCTCTTCCGGCTTCCCGATAAACTCCTTCATGAACTCCAACTCGCACAGCCGCACTTTTTCGACCGTGTGCGTCGTCAAAAAACCATCCTGCACGTTAAAAAACGGCGTATTCGACGCCTCTGCAGCCCTCCGGCTGATCAAACACAAATCTCCCGCCTCCTGGGCATTGCGGCCAAACAGCATGCCCCAGCCAACATCCGCGACGCTCATCATGTCGTCGTGCCCGGCGTGAACGTTCAGCGAATGGCTCGTCAGCGCTCGCGCGCCAATGTTCATGACCACCGGCAATCGTTTGCCTGAAATCGTGTACAGCACTTCCTTCATCAGGACGAGGCCCTGGCCGGACGTAAAATTCGTTACCCGGCCACCAGACGCGGCAAAACCTTCGCAATAGGTTGCCGCCGAATGCTCGCTTTCCGGCTCAACAAAGACCAGCGTGTCGCCCCACAGGTTTTTGTAGCCATTCATGACGGCCGCGTTGTATCCGCCGCCCATGTTCGTCGAGCTAGTGATTGGAAACGCGCCCGACGCCTGCGTCACGTTGATTTCAACATGCACCACGGCCTCGGAGCCGTCGCACGTTGTGGGAATTCCCGGATATTGAAACTTCTGCTCGTCGCGTTTGGCGACCACATCGGGCGTATCGTCGCGCACATCGCGTACGGCCGTGCCACCACCACCCGCATCCAGGCCTTCCGACATGAGATACTCTCCGTTAGAAACGCGCCCGCCGCTCCGGCTCGATCCGGGATGAGGCAGATCAAACAGCTGTGAAACCGAGCGTCCGCATCCCCAGCCGATGGCCGGGTCGCGGCAACAAAACACCCTGGGCCGTAGAATTGCCCGGAAACCAGGCAATCGCTACCGCCTGACGGAATTATCCAAGCGTCAACATATCCGGCCCCTTGGGGTGTGTCAAAGTGATTTAATCGCGGGAAATTACGCTTTCGTGATCAACAATCTCGACAACTACCGCTGGCTCACGAGTCCCGACGCCGAGCCCTGGCTGGCCCTCGAGGCCGACGATCCTCTCCGCCTGCTCGCACGACTACGAAAAGACATTTCAGCCGAGCGAGCCCATCTCGTCGCCGAGCAAATCGACCTTCGCCGTCGCGGCTGCGAGAAATTTCGCCGTGCTGATCGCATGTTTTTCACAAAGAAGGGCCTGGAGCAAGCGACCGATGACCAACTCGCGGCTTACAAAGCCACGCGGTTTCCCACTGGCGCGCTCGTCAGTGACCTGTGCTGCGGCATCGGCGGCGATTTAGTCGCACTCTGCGCTCGCGGCCCAGTATTTGGGGACGATCGCGACGAAATGATGTCACTCGTTGCGACGGCCAATGCTCAAGTCCACGGTTTTGGCAGCGACAAGTGCTCCATCGTCGCCGCCGACATCACGACTACTGATATTCCTTCTGGCCCCTGGCACTGCGACCCCGACCGTCGTCCCACCGGCCGTCGCGCCACGCGTGGTGAGCTATTTGAGCCGTCGATCGACGTTCTGGACCGCCTTCTTGGCCAAAATCCAAACGCTGCCATCAAATTGGCGCCGGCGACTGACGTACCGGCTGCCTGGCAAGAAATCGCCGAACTCCAGTGGCTCGAATCCCGTGGCGAATGTCGCCAACAAGTCGCGTGGTTTGGCGGCCTCGCAAAACATCCCGGCCGCCGTGCCGCCACCATCGTTCCTTCAAATGGCCAACATCGAACGGTAGTCGGACTCGCCGACGAAATGCCGCCCATCGCCGACAAAATCGGCCGCTACCTCTACGAACCCGCCGCCGCCATCCTCGCCGCCAAGCTAACCTCCGAACTCTGCCGCCAGCACAACGTCACCGGCCTCAGCCCAGCCATCGCCTATCTAACCAGCGACACTCCCATCGACGACGTCGCCCTCGCCGCTTTCGAAGTGCTCGACCTCCTCCCCTTCGACCGCAAGCAACTCCGCGCCTACTGCCGCCAGCACAATCTCGGCCGCCTCGAAATTAAAAAACGCGGTGTCGAGCTCGATCCCGCCAAGCTCCGCCAAGAAATCGTCGCCCCGGGCGATAACGCCGCCACAATCCTGATCGCTCCTTACCAACACCAAACCCGCGCCATCATCGCCCGCCGGCTGACAACGAAGGCAACTTAGCCACGAAAAACACAAAAAGAGACGAAAAGAAATCCCACCTTTTTTGTGCCTCTTTGTGTTTTTTGTGGCTATTTGAATCCCGCGATCGCCGCATCCCACGGCGGCGGTGTCAGTAGCCAACTTCTCGCCAGATCGCGAACAATCTCCTGCTGCCGCAGTTCCAAATAATCGACGGGACTCTTGCCATCTACTCGCGCCAACATGCAGCCGGCCAAGTTTAGCAGCGTCCGCTGCTCCAGCGCCGCAAGTTCTTGCGCCGCGACACTCCGCAGCATCGCCGCCCGATACGTTCGCCAAAACAAATCCGCAATTTGCCGATATTCATCGCCCCTTTCGCCCGCCCACAGGCTCTTGAGGAGCAAGTGTGTCAGAAAAAAACCCAGATCAAACGCCGGATCCCCGTAATGGCCGACTTCGAAGTCGATCTGCATCACATGTCCCGGCCATACCAGCAGATTCTTGGGACTGAAGTCGCCATGCACCAAACACCGCCGATGCGTGGCCACCGATTCGACCAATTGCCCGATTTGCCCTGCCAAATCCGAATGTTTCAACGCAATCCATCGATAATACGGATCAATGCGCAACTGTTCGAAGTAGCTGCGATCATCAAGCTGCCTGGCAATATCCTCATTCCGCCACGAGCCGCCATGAATCGCTCCCAACAATTGCCCACATGCGACCGCCAAATCGCGGCTCGCCCCAATTTCCCCCGCCAGCAACATCTGCTTCCACGTACGATGCTCGTCCGGAGCCGCCGTCATCGCATACGCATAATTCGCCCGATCCTCCCACAGCAGCTGTGGTACCTCCGCTTCAACTTTGAACCTTGAACCTTGAACTTTAAACTCGATTCGAAGCAACTCACCGCACAACTTTAAAACTTCCACTTCCCTCCAAATCCTCTCCACCGAACACAGCCACTCCTCCGCCACCCGCAACCGCCCCCGCGCCTGTTTCATCACAAAACGCTCGCCGCCGTCTGGCAGCGAAACCAGCAGCACGAGATTCGAAACGCCGCCAGCCAGCTCGCGCGCCGCAACTTGCTGAACAGCACCTACTCGGCCCGCTGACCTCAGATACTCCGCAACGTTATCCGCAGTTAGTTCGTACATAACCCAAATGCATGCCTGCGTTGCAGAAGTTCTTCCGTAGGCTCAGGCCGCGAAATCCGTCTGTCCAAATGCCAGAGTTTTTGCGAGGAGCGGTTGGACAACTAGCGGTCTATGATAAACGCACAAAGTGCCCACAATCCCATTGCGATCAGCACGAGGATTGGCGGGACAAATGCGACTAGATAGCCGACCATGATTCCAGCACCAAGTTCGCCAGGTATGTTAGCCGCGTAATTGGCGGCCGTGCAGCTGCATAGGATTGCAATCCCGACGGCCATAGGCGTTAGCAGGAGTATTACGCCGACACCGATGCCTCGCTTAATTTTGTCGGCTGGAGCTAATGGTTTATCGGAGCGCGGCGACTCGTAGGGGTTCTGGTCCATCACTTGTGCTCAAGGTCTTCTGGATTGGGAGGAAAGTCGTCTTCGTGCTCCCACCAATTCGTTATGCGATGGAAATCCCTGGCGGCACGAATGTGGAATGCTACCAAGCAAACCGCATACACAACGAGTGCGACGATTGCCAGAATCCAGTTCATGCCCCCGGATTCTAGTCGGCGGCGCATGAAAAAGCCCCGGCTATTCACACCGCCCAGCACCCGAAGTGCTGCCGGGAGCGACCCGGAATGAGGCTGCGGATAGTCGAGGCCAGTCCTATTGTAGCCGCGAGTGAAAGAGCCGTGCCGTTTACTTTCGGTGGTGCCGTCGCAATGCCGCGAATCGCAGCGGCGCTTCTGTCGCCGGCTAGAATCAGGGGCATGGCCAAGTGGCAGTTTTCTCTGACTGAAGCATTTTTAGCCACATGGTTAGCGGCTTCTGCGCTTGGTCTTGGTCGTATCGCTATCGTCGGTCAACGCAATCCCGGCGCTCCAATCGTGGCTGCTGCGGCCTTATGCTGCTTTGTCGCCGGTGCCTATTTGTTGATACGCAATCTACGGTGAATCCAAGCATGGACCAGAACCCCTACGAGTCGCCGCAGAATCCGCAGCAGCCAAAACGGCAACTGACGCTACTTGAGAGCTTGGTCGCTTTCCCAGGCTGGGGCCGCATCGCTTTATTGGCCCTGATTGTCTCCGTTCTCATGGCGCTCTTCTGTGGCTGGCTCGGGTACATTATCAGCAAGAATGGATTCGGGCCTTAACTGTCCAACTGGCCTCATTCCGGTTTTCGCGATTGAGTGGCAAAACGCCGCTGCCTAATTATCGCGCACCGTTTTTCGTTTTGAATGGGTAAATAGCGTCACGACCTTACATTGCGACTTCCCGCAAATTCTCCAAAATCTCCCGGAATTTGGTCCGGTTTTTGGCCCATTTTGCGATGTAGTACTGGGAGGCGTGAACTCTGCGCAACCGGTCGTACGGGTGATTCAGCACTCACCAAGAACTCACCATGGCTCACCGCCGGCGCCAAAACGCTCACCAACCCCTCACCAACAAACTTTCGTCTAAACCACTCGCCACTCTCTACTTACGACTTCCGAAGGATTCGGCCAACCCCCCATTACTACCAAAAATAAATTCTCGATCGCTTCCTTCACTTTCTCGCATCATCTTTCACCTCGTAACCGCCGCACATCGACATACGCATGCTGCCCGCCGTTTTCCGCTGCCAGCACCTGTAAAAAGTTGATCGCCGGTTTTTGCTCGCCCACGCCGAACTCAATCGTGTTAATCCGCGTCCCTCGATTCAGCCGTCGCACCAGAGTTAACTCCGCCGGCCGCATCTGCGGTTCCTCGGCGTCCGTCAAAAAGAAAATGACGTCCGGCTTTAGCGCCAGTGCCATGTCGAGCGCCTGCAAATGATTCGTCCCGCCGTCCGCAAACACTCCGCCGATATAATCGGCCGCCAGCCGCTTCCCCGGCTGATCGGCAAACGCCATCCGCGGGGCATTGCCATGCGCCGCCGGCATGAGCTGCGGTCGCTCATTGTAAAAAATGATCTGAAACTGATGCCGGCCATCGAGCGCCTGCAGGCTAGAGATCAGTTCGCGCTTCGCTGCAAACAGCAGGCCGCCTTCCATGCTGGACGAGCGGTCGAAAACATAGACGAAGCGCGTACCACGCGAACGCAAACCAAAAACCTGTGTCTCCGCCGCGTTCAGCCCCGTGGCTGCGCTCGTCGCCGCGCTTGCATTCGCGCTCGTCGCCTGAATTGGTGCTCGCTGTGGTGGCTCAACAGGTATCGTCGCCGCCGCCGGAGCAACATTCGGGTCGAACATCGGCTGCCGCGCCTGCGGCAACAGTTCCGGCGCTCGATTCACCGCCGTCGCTGTGAACGAAACGACTCTGGGACTGGCGTAAGCATCTCGTGTACTCCAGCCGCCCTCAAGCACCACCGTCTCGCCCCGACCACGACCCGCTGCTGTCGAATTGCCAATCAGGTGCCCCACAAACCCCAGCCCCGCCAGCACCAACCCATGCACCACGAGCGACAACAACCATGCCCATGCACGGCTGACGCGACGTTTTCGCCCTCGATCAAAATAGCCGGGACCAAACTTGGTTCCGGAGAAGCTGGTCATAACGACTTCTCGCGGTGGTCGTGGGCCGCGAGTAAGGGGTCGGGAGTCGATTGCGATCGTTTCTTTCCACATGGATAGTCTTGGCCGCAATCGACTCCCGACCCCTTTGCCGCTGCTTTGCAAGGCGGCGGATTTTAGCTATCACGCCCGTATGCGGTCAACGCGAATCAAACGGCCTAAATCTGCTAAAATTCGCCCATTAACAAGCCGGATCGGGTTATGCGAACCTGGAACAATGTCGCCATCATCGGTGTGGGCCTCATCGGTGGCTCAATCGGGTTGGCCCTGCGCGAGCGCAAGCTGGCCGGCCACGTAATCGGAATTGGCCGACGCGAAGCCTCGCTCCAGGCTGCGCTCGCCCGCGACTGCGTCACGCAAACCACCACGGACATCGCCGTCGGCGTTCGCCAGGCCGATCTAATCATCGTCTGCACACCCGTTGATTCCATCGCTCGCTTCGTCCAAGAAGCTGCCGCTCACTGCTCCCCCAACTGTCTTATCACCGACGCCGGCAGCACCAAAGAACAAATCGTCACTGCCGTTGAAGCCGCGTGCCTCAAACAATCCTTCATCGGCAGCCATCCCATCGCCGGCAGCGAAAAAAACGGCTCCGAGGCCGCCACCGCCGACCTCTTCAATAACCGTGTCGCCGTCATCACTTCCACCGCGAAAACAAATTCGGCCGCGATCACAACGATCAACGACTTCTGGCAATCCCTTGGCAGCCGCGTCATTGAAATGTCCCCCGCCGAGCACGATGCGATTCTCGCCCGCACCAGCCACCTGCCGCATCTCCTCGCGTCCGCCCTGGCCGCTGCGACCTCTGCCGACGACCAAACGCTCGCGCTCACTGGCCCCGGCTGGTCCGACACCACCCGCATCGCCGCCAGCGAACCTGATCTCTGGCGCGAGATCTTCCTTGCCAACCGCGGCGCTACCTTGAAGGCCCTCGCCGATTTTGAGACAGTGCTAAAAACGTGGCGCGAAGCTCTCCTCAGCGCGAACGGACCGCAAATCACCGCTCTCCTCCAGGAAGGAAAACGCCGCCGTGACGCTTTGGGAAGTTGATATTCATCCAGCCGCCGGAGAGCCTGATCTCTTGGCCCGCGCCGCCACCAGCGAAGCCAAAGACCTCGGCCTCCCCGCCTTCACCGCCCATGCCGCTCGCGGTTTCCTCGTCCAAGGCCAGATTACGCAGCAACAAATCGACCGCATCGCCCACGAACTCCTCACCGATCTCGTCGTCGAACATCCCGTCGTCGGCAAGCCCGGCAATGTAGGCCCCTTGCTCCGCAAGGGCCTGACGCACCAGACCGCGCCCAATCTTGCGGCAGATAATAGTGCTACCGACGACTCCTCGACCCTCATCCATATTCTCCCCAAACCCGGCGTCACCGATCCCGTCGCCGCCAGCACTCTCACCGCCATCCGCGATTTCGACATCCCCGCCGACGCCGTCGTCACGCTCCGCAAATATTGGGTCTCCGGCCTCGACGAAAAACAGCTCGAACTACTGACGACCAAGCTCCTGGCCAACGATTCCATCGAGCAAGTCATCGTCGGTCCGCTCAAGATCCATGAAATCCACCTCGGCTCACCCAGCCGCTTCGAGCTCGTCACCGTTCCCTTCCGCGACCTCGGCGACGACGAGCTCCTCGCCCTGAGCAAAGCCCGCACGCTCAGCCTCACGCTCGTCGAGCTTCAAACCGTCCAGCAACATTACCGCGAACTCAACCGCGAGCCCACCGACATCGAGCTTGAAACCATCGCCCAAACCTGGAGCGAGCACTGCAGCCACAAAACACTCGCCGGCCGCGTCACGTATACGGACGAAAATGGCACGCAGCAATTCAATAATCTGCTCAAAGAAACGATCTTCGCGGCCACGCAGCAAATCCGCAAATCGCTCGGCGACAACGACTGGTGCGTGAGTGTTTTTAAAGACAACGCCGGCGTAATAAAATTTGACGACAAGTTCAACGTAGCCTTCAAAGTCGAAACACATAACCGCCCCAGCGCCATCGAGCCCTACGGCGGCGCAAACACCGGCCTCGGTGGTGTGATTCGGGACACGCTCGGCACGGGCCTCGGCGCCAAGCCCATTTGCAACACCGACGTCTTCTGCTTCGCCCCACCCGACACGCCGGCCAGCGATCTGCCTCCCGGCGTTCTCCATCCGCGCCGCATCATGAACCGCGTCGTCGCCGGCGTTCGCGATTACGGCAACCGCATGGGCATTCCCACCGTCAACGGCGCGGTTTATTTCGACGACCGCTACGTCGGTAACCCGCTGGTCTTCTGCGGCGACGTCGGCCTCCTTCCGAAAGACAAATCGTTCAAGGAGACCAAGCCGAACGACTATATCGTGGCCCTCGGTGGCCGCACCGGCCGCGACGGCATCCACGGCGCGACCTTCTCCAGTGTCGAGCTGACGCACGAGAGCGAAAAAACCAGCGGCGGCGCGGTCCAAATCGGCAACGCCATCACCGAAAAGATGGTCCTCGACATAATGCTCAAGGCCCGCGACGAAAATCTATTCAATGCCGTCACTGACTGCGGCGCCGGCGGTTTTTCCAGCGCGGTCGGCGAGATGGGCGCCGAAATCGGCGCTGAAGTCTGGCTCGAACGCGCCCCTCTCAAATACGACGGCCTGTCCTACACCGAAATCTGGATCAGCGAAGCCCAAGAACGCATGGTCCTCGCCGTCCCCGAAGATAAATGGCCCCGTTTGAAAGCCCTCGCCGACAGTGAAAACGTCGAGGCCACCATCATCGGCCGCTTCGCCCCCACCGGCAGCCTCGAGCTAAAATTCGACGGCAAATCTGTCGGCCAACTCTCCATGCACTTCCTCCACGAGGGCCGCCCACCCGTCGAACGTAAAGCCACCTATCAGCCAAGCGCTGTCGGCGTCGCTCGCCCGAGCGCTGTAGGGGCCGTCCTCCGTGGCGGCCCGCTGCCAACCGAAAGGGCATCCACCGGCGTCCCCGGAACGCCACAGAGGGCGTTCCCTACAGATTTCAACTCTGTCCTTCTCTCCCTTCTCTCCTCCCTCAACATCGCCTCCAAAGAATGGATCATCCGCCAATACGACCACGAAGTTCAAGGCACCAGCGTCATTAAGCCGCTCGTCGGCGCCACGAACGACGGTCCCGGTGACGCGGCCGTCATCCGCCCCGTCCTCAATTCCCGCCGCGGCGTCGTCATCTCGTGCGGTATGAATCCGAACTACGGCGAGTTCGACACCTACCACATGGCCGCCTGCGCCATCGACGAAGCCGTCCGCAACTGCGTGGCCGTCGGCGCCGATCCAGAGCGCATCGCCATCCTCGACAACTTCTGCTGGGGCTACACCGACCGCCCGGAAACGCTCGGCGCTCTTGTCCGCGCCGCCCTCGCCTGCCGCGACGTCGCCATCGCTTTCGGCACTCCCTTTATCAGCGGCAAGGACAGCCTAAACAACGAATTCTCCTACGAAGCGGGCGGCGAGCGCCGCACCATCAAAATCCCCGACACGCTCCTCATCAGCGCCATCGGCCAAATCGACGACGTCCGCCACTGCGTCACGATGGACCTCAAGTCTCCAGGCAATCGCCTCTACCAAATCGGCCTCACCAAACATGAACTCTCCGGCTCCCACTATGTAGGGTGGGCTGTGCCCACCACGGAACAATCGGTGGGCACAGCCCACCCTACGAGTTCCGTTCCCCGCGTCGATCTAAAAGCCGCGCCGCGCATTTTCCACACGCTCCACAAGGCCATCACGACCAACCTTATCCGCTCCTGCCACGACCTCTCCGAAGGCGGCCTCGCCGTCGCCCTCGCTGAAATGGCCTTCGCCGGCTCTCGCGGCGCAAAAATCACGCTCGACAACATCCCCACTGACGATTCCATCAACCGCAACTCGAACGACGCCCAAGTGGCTCTCCTCTTCTCTGAATCCGCCACTCGCTTCCTCGTCGAAGTCGCACCCGACAAAGTGTCCGCCTTCGAGAACCTCTTCCGCGCCGCCAGCATCCCCTTCGGCCATCTGGGTGAAGTCACCACTAGCAATTCGCTCGAAATTGAGGGCCAATCAGGCGCAATAGTCAACCTAACCCTCACGGTCCTCAAAGAAGCCTGGCAAAAACCGCTCCGCTGGTAATCACCGGCAAAATCAATCTCTGTTGCCCCGTATCCGGCTCAACTACGATTGAATATATGGGCCGCTCTTACGCTTTATTCGCGCTTGTTCTGAGCTTCGCGGCTGTCCTCGGCTGCACGCGCAATCCGCCAACCGCCCATAAAGAAATCCAAGTCCCCGACGGCGGCCCGCCCGTCCTCACCACCGCTGAACGCAACACTGCCAAAATAAACGCTGCCCAAATAAACACAGCCGAGCGCGCCGCCCGCGAAACGCAAAAACCTCGCCAGCCTGGCCTCATCGCTCAGGCTGCCTACCAGCAACCGATTGAATCGTCCGCGCAAGCGATTAAACCGTTCGAGCAATGGACCGATCAAGACGCGGCTGAAGATGCTCTGGGTCGTATTGGCGCCCCAGCCGTCCCGGCTCTCATGGATGCCCTCCGCAGTGCGGATCCCAACGTCCGCAAGAAAGCTATTGAAGTCCTCGGCCGCATGGGCGAAGACGCGGCACCCACCGTCCCCGCTCTCACAGCGCTACTCGACGACCCCGACTTCGGCGTCCGCAAAGCCGCCGCCCGCACCCTCGGCCAAATAGGCCCCGGAGCCAAAGACGCCGTCCCGGCGCTCATGCGAAATCTATTTCAACAGCCCCCGCTGCAATCCCCGCCTGGAAACGAACCTCCACAACAAGCAGTTCCCGCTTCGCCTCAGCCGGAATAGCTTTTCGCTGTAAACTTTCTGCCAGCGTCGTGCGCGGCAAATGAAAACCAAGCAATCGCCTGTTTTTAGCTGCGACTGTGGTTATTGTCTTGGCGCAGATGCCGCAGAGCACTGGCTTTGTTGCCGTGGTGCGGCGGCATGATCGGTTCAGCCGCGCCGACGATCGAGAAGGCCGGTTCGGGCTCTTCAGCCGGTTCGTCGCGATGGACGACGCTGAGCCGCGGAATCTCCGGCTCCGCGTGGGCCGCTCCTGTGCCGTGTGCGTCGTGGCCTGGCACAGTCGCCTTCTTCCGCGGCTTGAAGACCGAGCCAAGTGGACCCGCCAACAGCGCCGGAAAATAAATCAGCTCGGCCACGGCGCCGAGCCACAAAATCACAAGCATGAGGATGCCGAATCGCTGCGTCGGCGTGAACGTACTGATCGCGAAGACCGATAACCCGAGGCCGCTGATCACGGCTGCCTGCAGGGTAGGTGTCGCGCAATGTTTATAGGCGGCGAGAATCGCTTTTTTGCGGTCGCCAACACGGTCCAGCTCTTCGCGGAACCAGTTGAGATAGTGAATCGTGTCATCGACGGCGACGCCCAGCGCGATGCTGGCCGTCATCATCGAGCCGACATCGACATCGATGCCAAACCAGCCCATGCCGCCGAAAACCATGAGAATCGGCAGCACATTGGGGAGCATCGCCACGCTGCCGGCGGTGACGCTGCGGGCGATCCACATGAGCAGCGGTGTGATCGTGATCACCGACCAGAACGTGCTCTGCACGAGGCTGTCGAGCAGCAGCCGCTGCGCCTTATAGACGATCGGCACAACGCCCGTATAAACGGCCGCGACGCTCGTGGGATTGCTCTGCCACGCAGTGCGCTGTGACGCGCGAGACACGAACGTGTGGTTACGGGCATCGACGATGGCCGGGCCGGCTTTTTTGATCGCAGCCAGGTCCAAACCGCGAAGATCACCGACGGCGACGACACAATCATACGACGCCAGCTTATCCGCGATTTTTTCGGGAAGCTTGCCGCCGGGTTCGACACTCGCCGTCTCCAGCCGCAGCCGCGAATTGGTGAGCAGGTCGAGCAGCGTCCGGGCAAAAATGCGATCTTGATTGACCGGGTCTTCGAGCGTCAGTGGCTTGGCATCCGAAGGCGAGCCGCTCACGTCCTGGCTCGCCTCGGTGGCTTTGGCAAGTCCGACTCCAGCCGGCAGGCCAACGAGCAACACACGCGCGCCCGCCACGGTCCCCTCGGTCTGACCCTTTTGCCGCCGTTGCTCGTCGATCAGCCGCAGAATTGCGACGCGTTGCCGCTGCGCCGCGATCACCGGTTCCACCGTTTCCTGCAGCTCGTTCACAAACGAGCCGTAATCGACACCCTTCGTCGCACCGACACGCAGGCTGATTCTCCACAACTCCGTGGCATCATTCGCAGCATTTTCGCTTTTCGTAACTCGGAGATAATCGCTATGGAGGAAGTGGTCGCGGTGAGCCTGCAGCCGGCCACTCGTCGTCGACCGTTTCAAATGGGTCGAAGTGCTACTGCCCGGATCAGGCAGCGGCCGCACGAATGTCGCGGCGCTAATCGCCCGACCGACGACATTGCGGCCGGCGGGTCCGAATTCTTCTTCGACGAGGTTCTGCACGCGAGCCGCCATTTCCATGCGTTCCAAGAATGGAAGCTGGAATTGCGATTCGCGAAGCCGCTTCTCGATCTCGGTTTTTCGGGCCGCGGTTGTCGCATCAGCAGCCAATTCAGCCTGAAGCTCACGCAAATCCGTATTCGACGGCCGCTGATCGGCCTTCGGCACGCGAACGACGACCTCCATCGGCACCAAATGACCTAAATTTTCCTCCAACCAGGCGTAGTCCTTGATAATCTTCGCCTCGCTGTGGAACATCTTCAGCAGGTTGACGCTTGTCCGCATATAGACGACGCCGTACCCGAAGCCCAGCGTAATGAGCGTGCAGGCCGTGGCGACAAACCAGTGGTGGTCGATAATCCAGCCGCCCATCCGCTGCCAGAAGCCGCTGAGGAAGTGATCGATCCGCGACAGTTCGTCGCCGCGTTCCTTTTTCTTCCTCGGACGCTGCGGCCAGATTTCCAGAGCCGCGGGCAGATACGTCAGCATGACGCAGAACATGACCATCACGCCAATCGCCGAAAAGATGCCGAACTTGCGAATCGGCACCAGCTCGCTGGTCACGAGCGTGATCAGGCCCAGAGCCGTCGTCACCTCACATAGGAAGGCCGGTTTCCAGCCGTGGGCGATGGCCCGCTCAGGGGCGCCGGCATGGCCGTGCTCATCGACGGCATCGTGATAGTAGTTGAGGATGTGCGCCGCCCCGGACAGTCCGAGAACATACACCAGCGACGGCATCGACATCATGATCGCGTCGATCGAGCTGCCACACCACCACACGAGAGCGACGCTCGTGATTGCCGAGATGCCGCCGACGAAAAAGATCATGATCGTCGCGGTAATGCTGCGGAAGCATAAGAGCGACAGGCCGATGCCGAGCGCCGCTGAGTAGCTCACCAGCCGCACGAGCGTGACGGAACCTTCTTCATCGATCGCCACGTTATCAATGGGCGGGCCGCCCATGCGCAGCTCGGTGTCGGAGATGTTCGATTCGTTGGCGATTTCGTACAGGCGGCCGCGGGGCTTGCCGAGCAGACCCCGACCGCACACCAGATGCAGATTGTTGCGGGCTGAATCGGTCAGCGTCAGCATCATGCAGGTCGCGCGCTGGCCCGTTTTCGGATCGGGCTTGCCGAACATTGCCCCTTCCAGCCGCCGCTCGGCTTCCTTTTGATTGGCCGGGCCGTCAAGCTCGCGGGTCGCGTCCAACTCGCCGCCTTCGCGTGTCAGGCTGGCCAACACGTCAGGGCCGGTCATGACGGTCTTAAAGAGCTGCGCGCGAGCGCGGCGGGGATCAGCGTGATACCACGGCCCGTCGATGGGCCCAAAGGAGTGAATCAACGTCCCCTGAATTTCGATTTTGCCCATCGCCCGCGTGATCAAGCGGGCCAGAGCGGCCATCGGGGCATCAATGTCGTCCCAGCGGTAGAGATCGCCGTCGGGCAGCAGGTAATACCACCGCTCGGTGTTGGACGATTCCTGACCTAGGTTGCGGCCTTTCAGCCACTTCTCGCCCTTGCCTCCCCAATTTTCATACCAAGTGCCGGCAAAGTACAAACCGAGCTTATCGCCGATGAAGTCTTCGTCGCGGTGGATATAGTGCGTCGGATTTTGCAGAGACTCTTCGCCGTCATCTGCATCGACTGCCGCATTAGCTTCGCCATTAGTCTTGGCCGCTTCCGCCGCCGTCTTTTTCGCCGCGGCCTCCTTGGCTTCAACGGATGGCGGCGTTTCCGGCGCGAGCTTCGCCAGGAACAGCTTGAACCGTTCATCGCTCGCGTTACCGTGGCAGCCGTCCCAGCTTACGAGTACGAACTGCTCGCTGAGAAAATATTGCCGAAACTCGTCGAGGTCCTTCGTCTCCTCAAATTCCTTCGGCAGCCAATCTTTCACGTCGTTCTTCATCCCCTGTACGGCCATACGGGCTCCGCGCAGGGCGAAGGGAACGAAGAAAAATACGATCACCAGAATCAGAATCGCGCGACGGGCGAAGAAGGTCGGCCTGGGCATTATCACAGTCTTCGCTCGGGGAGAGAGGTCCGAAGGCATGCAGGAAGCTGGTTGCCAATTTGGAACTAAACGCCGCGGAAGCTAGCTTCCGGACCACAAGCCGCAAGGTTGGCAGAGCCGGCCACTTCCTTAGCTTCGACAAATTGGGAAAGTCGGCTTGAAGCCAGGCTCTCCGCTGCCGAACGCTTTCCTGCAGCGAGTTTCGTGCGGCCAGCCGCGGCAAAATCATCCACGAAACCACGGCAATTCGCAGCTAGCACCACTCCGCAACATACCTAGCTGCTGCGTCAATTCGCAACCCACAACCTGCTTAAAAAGCCTTAAGAAGTTTTGTTTTTAATGCAGCTTTTGGCCCTCAGAGAGTGCGCAAGTGCCAGGGCTTCACAGACCGCTACAGGTTGTCGGCCCGGTCGAGCCCGCCGGAAGCTTCGAAAAGTACCATCGCCTGTCGTACGGCAGCCACATCGTGGACGCGAATGATTTGGACGCCTTGAAGCGCGAGGGCCAACGCGCCTCCGATCGTTCCGAACGTCCGATCGGCCATTTTGTCGCCGATGAGCTTGCCAATGAAGGCCTTGCGCGAGTGACCCACGAGGAGCGGGCAGCCGAGGTCATGCAAGCGCCAGCAGTTGGCCATGAGTGTGATGTTGTGCTTATTCGTTTTGCCGAAGCCGATGCCGGGATCAAGGCAAATGCGCTGGCGGTCGACCCCAGCGGCAATCAGCTCATCGCGCCGCTGGCAAAGAAACTCGAAAATCTCATCCACGACATCGTCATAGAACGGGTTATCTTGCATCGTCTGGGGAGTGCCTTGCATGTGCATCACGCACACGCCCGCGGCGCTCGTTTTGGCCAAACCGATCATGGCTGGATCGCCGGCTAGGCCTGTGACGTCGTTGATGATATCAGCGCCGGCGGCAATGGCGGCCTCGGCGACGACAGCCTTCGACGTATCGATCGAGATTAGGGCCTGTGGTCGGTCACGGACGATGGCTTCGATGATCGGAATAACACGACGAAGTTCTTCTTCGGCAGAAATCATCGTCGAGTAGGGGCGCGTACTCTCGCCGCCGATGTCCAGAATGTCCGCGCCATCATCGAGCAGCTTCAAGGCATGGTCGATTGCCGCTTGCGGATCGAAAAACTGACCACCATCCGAAAAGCTGTCCGGCGTGACGTTTACGATGCCCATCAACAGCGGGTGGCGGCCGAATTGCAATGTGCGAGTGCGAAGCTGCCAGGAGGTCGCGCGCTTAGACGGGTCGAAAGCTGGCATTGTTGAGTTTTATCTTAATAATGCCTCAAGCTGCTCTTTCAGCCGAGCAACTTCCGCCCGTAATTCGGCCACTTCCACCGAAAGCTCAGCAAACTGATCAGCCGTCACCGCCGGCGAAACGCTCCGAACACCCGTCGCCACCGCGGCCGCCGCGCCGGAAGTACCGGCCACCAACGGCGGCGCGTCGTCATCGCTGCCCGACGGCGGCACGTAATTCGCCAGTCGCGTTTTTAGCTCGTTGAGCTCGCGTTCTTTATACAGATTATGACTGACGATCTGCCCCCGCCCCGGCGGCGTCAATTCGATCATCAACCCCTTCTTTACGAGTGAATCGACAACCGGCCGCAGCGCACCGACGTCGGCAATCGGCTCCATGCGTGCCGCTCGGCCGCGCAATTCACCCAGCGTCTGCTCACCGCGCAACATCAACTCCGTCATCACGGCCAGCTCCGTCTTTTCGACGCCGAGCCACTCATACGCATGATGCCGATATTTGGCCACGCGGCCGCTGCCTTGCACTTCCGTCACCGCGCTCATGCCCCGCAGTTCTTCGAGCACCTGCTCGACGTCCTCGGGCGACAAGTTCAACTGCGGCTCGCGGTTGCTTTTTTGATTCGAGCCCGTGACGATTCCGTTAAGCGTCATCGGATAGGCGTCCGGCGTCGTCTTCGCCTTCTCAATCAGCACACCAAACACCCGCCGCTGCCGCAAGCTCAACGGCTGCCAGTGGCGCGGTGCTTCCGATCCTGAAACAGATGTATCCGTGGACATGGAGAGGCGTCCGTAATCATGATGCCGAGCAAAACCGCAATCTAAACTGCTCATCGCTATCCGGCTACCGCCTCGCGCGTTACAACGGCTATACGCGGTGCCTGTGGCCGCCGCTTTTTGGTTCTTTGGTTCTTGGAATTTTCTCTCATGCCCTCCGACCGCCCCCTCGCCGGCAAACGCATCCTCACCTTCGTCGGCGAAATCTATGAAGACCTCGAGCTCTGGTATCCCAAGCTCCGGCTGATCGAAGCCGGCGCAACTGTGACCGTGGCCGGCGAGAAGGCCGACGCCAAATACACGGGCAAAAATGGCTATCCGTGCGTCGCCGATGCGGCCATCGCCCGGATGCGAGCCAGCGATTTCGAGGGCGTCGTCGTTCCCGGCGGCTTCATGCCCGACAAGCTCCGCCGCGACCGCGACGTGCTGCAGCTCATTCGAGATTTCGACGAAGCCGGCAAGCTCATCGCCGCCATTTGCCACGGCGGCTGGATTCCCATCTCGGCCGGCGTTTATCGCGGCGTTCGCGTCACCGGCTCGCCCGGCATCAAGGACGATCTGGTCAACGCCGGCGCTGTGTGGGAAGATGCCCCCGTCGTGATCGACCGCCACTTCGTCAGCAGTCGCAAGCCCGACGACCTGCCCGATTTTTGCCGTGGCATATTGCAGGTAATGGCAGCTGCCAAATGAGACGTAGGGTGGGACCAGCGCGGGCACCGACGCGCAGCGTTGGTCGGCTCGCGGCGGCCCACCATTCCTTCCAGTTTGGTCCATTGAGGAGTATCACGTGAAACGACTAGTTTTTTCCGCGTTGTTTGTTTTCGGAATTGGTCTGTGGGTGCTAACGGCCAGCGCCCTGCCGCCTATCCCGAAATACATCGAAGAGGAATATGCCGCCAGCTCGGCGCACGCGAAATACCTCGCCATGTACAAGTCGCTCGAGGGCGAGCACAAATGCGATGCCTGCCACAAGCCAGGCGTCGATAAGAAGACGAAAGGGCACGCTCTGAACGACTACGGCCAAGCCGTTGCCAAGAACTTCAAGCACCGCGACTTCAACAAAGCCGACAAGCTCGGCAAAGACAATCCCGAAGGAGCCGCCAAGGCCAAAAAGCTGCTCGCCGAAGCTCTCGAAAAGGCTGACGCGGAAAAGAATGCCGACGGCAAGACTTTCGGCGAGCTGATTAGAGCCGGCCAACTACCGGGCAAAAACTAAATTTGTAGGTCCCGCCGGCCCGGCGGGACCTTTCTGCGAAACCACGCTGCGTGATGGTGCCGAGTTCCACACATCGGTCGGAACCTACTGAATTACAAACGGCACCCGCACGAACTCCGGCCCCGGCTGCTTATCAACGCGCTCGAACACATCCACTTCGAACGACCCCGCCAGATTGTTGCCAGCGCTGTCTTCCAAGGCCGTGTCGATGATCAGCTCATGCTTTCCGGCGGTCCACGGCTGATCGGGCGTGAAAGTCCATTTGCGTTCTTCGTCGCTGACCACGATTTCGCCGCTAACCGATTTGCCGTCCGAATCGCCGATCGTGATCATCCGCATCAGGAGCGCTCGATCGAGCGGCCGCGGAAATGTGACAATGAGCGGGTGCCGCGTGCCGGCCACCGGCGATTCGATTTTCCACTGCTCGGGATCGACAGCCGCTTCAATCATCGGGCCAGCCGTAAATCGTTTCTCAAACCCCTCAGCCAGCGGCTGATTATTCGCGTCACGAAATTCCTTATCAATAACCAGCCGATAGCTTTTCCCCGCCTCCAGCACTGGCCCAAACTCCTCCCGCGGCTTCAGTCCCGTTTTCACGCGCCCCGGATCAAACAGCAGCGTCAGCCGTGTGCCGGAGCCGTCCCAAAGCTCCTCACCGATCTCCAAAAACGCCCGCGTGATCACCTTTCCATCGTCACGAATCAGCTTGACGTGCTCATACGCATCACCGCTGCTCATGGGGGCGGAAAAGTGGATGTAAAAGCGAAGTTGGTTTTCGGGAAGCTTACTGGCGGTGGGATAGATCGCTGTTACCTTCGTCGGAGGAGATGGTGGCGGCGCAGGGATCGAAATGTCGACGTGATCGCGCCGCACAGACTCCGGCGAAGCTCGCGGGGGCGGATAAAAAATTCCCCGATAAGCCATTCCTGGCCGCAACGAGAACTGCGGTATCAATCGCACCGCATCCCCATGCACTTCAAAGCGCCCGGCAATCGCCGGAAGCTGCAATTGACCGGCTGAATCGAGAACGCAGATTTGCAGCCGTTTGGTTAACCAATCGATGGCAAACTGCTCCTGCTTTTCAAACCGTGTCAATTCGTCGCTTGTCCAGCCCGTGGCCTCAATCCCGATCGGACGTTTGCTACTATCGTAAACAACCCGCAGCTCAGCCTTTTGCGCATGAGCCGGTGTCGCGCAGACCAAGCAGAAGAGTGAAGCGACCACCGTCCGAGTGACGCAATGAAGCAAAGGTTCATACAGCCCCAGACAAACACAAGCGACGGTAATATTAGTTTTGGGGTGAAACATCTCGGTTCGCCTCGCAAGCTCTGCGCCTTTGTGCCTCCGCGTGAGAGTTTTCCGAGTATTTTGCAAAGCACAAACAAAGAGTCGCCGGACACTCAGATGAGCGCCCGGCGACGATTTAATCAACCATAACCACGTCATCGCTGGCCTTACGGCAGCGCGATAACTTCGAGATTCAGACCGTTGTTCTTAACAAGCAGCAGCGCATTAGCGTTGCCAACCTTATCGAGTTGCTCGACGCCCTTGAGGCTCTCGATCGTCTCGTAGGGCAAGCCGGCCTTGTCGGCAACCTTTGTTTCAAGGGCTGGCTGCTTTTCGATCGTGTCGGTACTGATCTTCATCACGCCGCGAGCCGAATTGGAGAGCAGCAGATACTGCTTGCCGTCCTTCTCATAGACGATCATGTCGAGCGGCACATTGCGATTGCCAAGCTCGGCGACTGTCTTGCCGTGAACTTTTTCGCCGGCTTTCAAGCTCTTGACCGGGAACGTCACCAGCGGCGTGCAGGTGTAAGCCGCGAGCAGTTGCGGCTCGCCGCCGACGTTGAACGGCACAAACGTCCGCACCGGTGAGCGGGTTTCAACCGCGTTATGATTGGTATGGAAGATTTCGGCGCTGGCGGCCGTGTCGCTGCCTTTGAACGGAAATTCGACCGAGCGAAGCTTGCTGGCAAATTCTTCGTTCGAGAGTCCAGCAATGAACAGCTTGCCATCGACGAACGCCAGGTCCGTGATCGCTTGCGAGCGGAGCGATTGGCCCTTCTTGTCCTGCGCGCCGGCGGCCGGAGCAGCCGAGAGGCCGACTTTCGCGTACGCGACTTTGTCGAGCGGCAGGGCAGTCACGTTCCCCTTGCCATCCACTCGGACAATCGCCGGCTCAGCACTCGGGCCTTTGCCGCGGGAGACGCTGATGTACGCAACGTTTGTGCCTGGCTCGACCACCACGTCGTTGATCGCGATGTCGTCGGCCTTGGTGCCCAGGAACGCCGCAATCTTGGCGTCGGCCCCTTCCAGCTTAAAGCCCGGGCCAATCGGATTGCTCGGCGCCGTGCCGACGTCGATCGCAAAGACCTGCGCCCCTTGCGGATCGCCGACAAATAGCACACCCTTGGGGCCGAACGCCAGCGCCCCGGCCGATTTCAGGTCCGGCTTGCCTGTTTGATCCAGGCCGGCCGGTGCGCCCAGCGATAAATTGGACGGCGCCACCGCCGCCAGTGCGACGAGCGACGCCGACATAATCCAGCGATACATTGACATAGTGATGCTCCTACCAGGTAAACAGTGAACGAAGAGGACGCGTGACGCATGAAACCGCCCGAAGCAGCCATTGTTTCGGGCGACCGTTTGATTGCTCCAGTCGCGAAGCCTACCGCGCCGCCTAGCCAAAAGCACCACCCCGCCGCCGATTTTAACAATCGCCGCTCTCACCATGAACCGCGAACGACTCGAATCAATCCTGCGAACGCTTCCGCGGCTAACGATCGGCCTCGTTGGCGACCTGTTTCTCGACCGCTACCTGCATCTCGTTCCCGGCATCCGGGAGTTATCGATTGAAACCGGCCTGGAAGCCTATCAAATCGAGCGCGTCCGCAATTCGCCAGGGGCACTCGGCACCGTAATGAACAATCTTGCCGCACTCGGCGTCGGCCTGACTGTTCCGGTAACAGCAATCGGCGACGACGGCCACGGCTACGACCTATTAAAAGAAATTCGCAGGTTGCCGGCTGACCCCGCGAATGTTTTGTGCCTGCCGGAGCGACTGACGCCGACTTATACGAAGCCGATGCGGCGGAATACCGACGCTCCGGCCGTGGAACTCAACCGCCTCGACGTCCGGACGCGCGCGCCGTTGTCCGCTGCGGCGACCGAGGAAATTTGCCGCCGCGTAGAAGTCGTTTTTCGCAGCTCAGACGGACTGATCGTTCTCGACCAGCTCGTCGATGAAGACTGCGGCGTTGTGAACGCTGCCGTACGGCAGCAGATCGCCCGGCTGGCCGCCCAGTCACCCGAGAAGCTGATTTTCGTCGATAGCCGGCGGTACTTGGGACGATTTGAGGCCGGCTCACTAAAAGGCAATCGCTCGGAAGTACTCTCCGCGGCTGGCATGACAGAAGGCGGTGATTCAGGCACTGCCCTCGCCAGCTTGGCACAGCGCACAAACCGCACAGCTTATTGTACCGCCGGCGACCAAGGCATTTTTGTCGCTCGGCCCGGCCAGCAGGCGCAACTGGTGCCCGGCTATCCTGTCACTGGCCCCATCGACATCGTCGGCGCTGGCGATTCCGCCACCAGCGGCATCGTCACCGCGCTACTATCCGGCGCAGACGACTACGAAGCCGCCGCTTTCGGCAATCTCATCGCCTCCATCACGATCCAGCAACTCGGCACGACAGGAACCGCCACGTCCGCCCAAGTCCGCGCACGATTTGAAGAAGCAAATGACCAATGACCAAGCATCAAATCGCAAACAAATTCAAAGCACAAATCACCGAATGATCGAAACGATAACGCCGCTTCGTTCATTCGGATTTGTTTGATGGTTGCAATTTAGTGCTTCTCTTTAGAGCTTCGCTTCTTTCCCGATCTTCAGCAGCTTCCCTTGCGTCGAGGCATTCTCGTTCTCAGCCTTCGGTCCGATGACCGTGATGTACAGCGTGCCATCGGAGGCAAATGCCAGCGAAGTCGGCTTATCGAGGCTGGCAATCTTGACCGTTTTGACATCGTTGCCGCTTTGGTCTATCCGGAATAACC
>DASXLL010000269.1:0-16336 GCA_036496265.1 Pirellulaceae bacterium
GCGACAGGCCAGGCGCATTCGTCAAGACGATGACCTGGGTGTTGGTCATGTCCGGCACCGCGTCGATCGGAATGTTGAGCGCGCTCACAACGCCCCCAATCGCCATCAGCAGGAACAGGGCGATGACGAGGAAGCGGTTACTGAGCGACAGGTCGATGAGGTTGGAAAGCATGGCAATACCAGTTTCATGTTCCGAGTTTCAAGTTTCAGGTTTGAATGCAATCAACTTGAAACTTGAAACCTGGAACTTGAAACTCGGTTATTCTTCCCTTTCGAGTAGCAATTCGGATTTAAGAAAAAACGCGCCCTGATCGACAACCGTGTCGCCAGCATTGAGGCCGTCGAGGATTTCGATTTGGTCGGTGGTTTCGATGCCCAACCGGACATCGACGCGGCGAAAGCGGCGATCGCCATCAGGAACGAACACGAAGGGCTGGTTTTCGTGCCGCATGATCGCGCCCGCGGGAACCACGAGAGCTTCGTGCGGCTTTTCGAGCGGAATCACGGCCCAAACGAACATGCCGGGCTTGAGGCGTGCGTCGGCGTTTGACAGTTCGGCGACGATTGGCACGGAGCGCTTCACCGCTTCGACTTGCGAGCCGATCCAGCGGACTTTCGCCTGCAGCACATCGCCGGACAGCGCCGGCACGCGAACCTGAAGGCTGTCTCCCTGTCGAGTAAGGTCGAGCGCTTTCCAGTCTCGCTCGTGAATCTCGGCGGAGACCCACATCTGGCTCGTGTTAGCGATGACGAAGAGCGGGGCGCCGGCATCGATCCGCGCGTTCTGCACAGCCTGCCGCTCCACGACGCGGCCATCGATCGGCGCGAGCAGCTTGAGCTCGTTCAGGCGTTCTGGTTCTGAGATTTCCTCCATGGCGCCCCACGGGCCGAGTAAGTTGTTGAGCGCTTGCTGCGCGACGGAGAGCAGACGTTCAGCCCGTTCGGCTTCGGCGCTGGCCCGTTCGCGATCCTGCACGGCATTGAACCGGGCGCTTTCGCAGGCGCCGGTGAACCGCGCACCGGCTTGTTCCCGCTCGGCTTTGCGCTGCTCGATGAGGCGCGTGCTCAACGGCCCGCCCTCCAGCGTCAGGCTGGTCTCGCTCACATGCTCGGCAAAGAGCAGTCGCGAATACTCGCCAATGATTTTTTCGCGATACTCGCCGAGCATCCGCTCTTTGAGGGCCTGGTCCACCTCGGGCAATTTTGGCTTTTGTTGCAGCAGGACCAGCAATTCATCGACGTGGCGGGCGACATCAACGGCGCGTTGCTCTTCGCGGCGAGCCAAGGCCAGATCCGCTCGCCGCTTTTCAACTAGATCGCGGGCCGTGCCGATTTCCGGACACGATAGCACGGCTAATTGCTGTCCCTTGCGAACCTCCCGGGCCGGTTCCACCAGGACTTGGAGCACCAGCCCCTCGACTGGCGCATTCAGCGGCACGCGGCGCGATTCGTCGTAAGTGATTTCGCCGGGCACGTCGCGGGTTTTGCTCAGCAGCCGATTTTCGGCCGTCGTGACGTGCAGACTGGCGGCGGCGAGCTTTTCGGGAGTTAGCTCAACGACGTTTGGGGCGGCTGTCGCCACATGAGCATCCGATTGCTCGGCAACCTGACTGTGGTAAGGCAGGATGTCGATCCAGCCAAACGATAGTGCCGCCAGAAAGGCCACGCCGGCGACGACAATGAGACCGCCGATAAGGCCGTTCCCGTAGCGGGCAATCCAGGCCCAGAACTTGGAAGCTGACAAGGACCGCGCAGTCATGAAGGCACGCCAGAATACGGAGTTATTGATACCGAACCGATGATCGACCAGGGCCAGACTTTGTCCCGGTTAGGAGGACGTCGCGCGAAGAGATGACGCCGCGTTAGATCACGAGCGAGGCGTAGAGCGCGCGCAGTTGCCGCCCAGAAAGCGGCGGAGGCAGATTTTGATCGTCGGTTGGCTCGCCGGCGCTGGAGTCGATTTCAACGAATCCGGCGGGGAGGGAGAAGAAGTCGAGCGGCAGCAAACCAACAACTTGCGGCTGCCAATCGGTAACGGCAATGGCGTGAACCAGAGTTGCACCACGGCAGATGCAGCCGTATTCGTGGTCGCAATCGGTGACTGGTTTTTGAATCGGCGTCGGCAGACCAAGGCGATGCTGTCGCAGAGTATTGGAGCGCTGGGCAAACTCGCGCGATTCTTGCCAACCGCAATGCGATAATGCCAGCACGACCAGCGCGGCGAGTGCCGCATGGACGGCGGGACGGCATTGGCGAACGCGAGCGAGCATATTTCAACACTAACTCAAGATGTTGCAAAAGGCAAACGCACTATTTTGCGGCAGGCGGTCCGGATTTAAGGAGTTGCCGCAACTCGTTCGTGATTTCTTTGACACGCGTGTCGAGGGCGAGGTTGTCATATTCCTTCGGATCGCGGCTGTGATCGTAAAGTTGCTCGCTACCATCCGGCCAAAGGATAAAAGTGTGCGTTTCGGTGCGCACCGCGCGACCCAGACCGCCAGGGCGGGTGACAACGGTAAACGCGGCTTTTTTCCAGGAGCGATTGGGATCATCTAATAAAGGCGCAAGGCTTGTTCCTTCGACTCCAGCCGGCTTTGGCAGGCCGCACAATTCGGTGATTGTCGGATAGACATCAACAAACTCTGCGACGCGCGGGCAAACCATTGGCGAGCGGGAGGCGACCGTATCAGGCGAGCGGGAGGCGTCAGCCTCCCGGTTAGATTGCGTCTTGGCCGAGGCTGAATTACCGGGGGCCTCACGGCCCCCGCTCGCCTTTGGTGGGGCGTAAATGATTAGCGGCGCCCGGGCCGATTCTTCCATCAGACTCACTTTGGCCCAAAAGCCGTGGTGCTCGCCCAGATGCCAGCCGTGATCGCCAATGAATACGACGACCGTGTTGTCCCACAGCTTCAGCCGGTCGAGTGCGTCGAGCAGCAGGCCGACTTGCGCATCCATGAATGTCGTGGCCGCGTGGTAGTGCTGGATAATGGCCCGATCTTGCTCCGGTTTCAGGTCGGGATAGTATTTCGCCGGATTGGCAATTTTTGGAATGTATTTGGCGTGACCCTCGGGTTCTTGCGGCAGCGGCATTTTTTCAGCCGGATAAAGGTCAAAGTATTTTTTCGGCGCGGTATGCGGCACGTGGGGCTTATGGAATCCGGCCGCGATGAAGAATGGCCCGTCTTTATGCTGCTCTAAAAGCTGCACGACGCGGCGCGCGGTAATTCCATCTGGCTCATCGGCGTCATCGTTGCCTGTCGCTTGCCAGCCAAAGGGCACGTCGCCGCCTGCGCCCGCTTCGGCGTCGGCCTTCGCGGCTTTCGCCGCGCGGCGCTTGAGCTTCGATTCCGCATCGAGCTTGGCCTTCGTGTCTGCCTTTCCTTTCGCCTTGGCAGCGGGCCTCTCCTCATCGCCTTCGTCCTGGCCTCGCTGCGCGTCGCTTTGCACGTCCCACTTTATGCTGCTGACGTGTGTCGGATGCGAGATTTTGCCGATGCTGGCGGTGAAATAGCCATGATCGTGAAAATATTCGGGCATGAATTTGAAATCCGCACCGAGAGCCACGCGGGGATTCGTGCCATTGCCGAATACCTTCGTGGTATCTGGTCGCCGCCCACTGAGAAACGACACGCGCGAGGCGTTGCACACCGGATAGTTGCAGTACGCCCGATCAAAACGCACGCCCCGCGCCGCCAGCCGATCGATGTTCGGACTCTGGGTGATCTTGTCGCCGTAGCAGCCGAGCGAGCAATTCAAATCGTCAGAAACGATGAACAGGACGTTGAGTTTCTTATCGGCGGCACAAACGGCCGCCGTACAAAGCGCCGCTGCGATAGCAATTAACCGCAGAGGTCGCAGAGGACCGCGGAGAAAGATTTTGTAATTAGCGTCCATTTACTCCTCTGCGTTTCTCGGCGTCCTCTGTGGTGGCTGTCTTGAACTGCGAACGACGGATACTACTTCTTCACCTGGGCATAGAAGCCCGCGTCCAGCAGCGCTTTAACCACATCGCCCGGCTTAAAGTTACCTTCCACGGCAAACGTCGTCTCTTTGTTCTTCACGCTCGTCCCGCTCACACCGCTGACCGAAGTTACGGCCTTCTTGATCGCAGTGGTGCACTGTCCACAGCAATTGTGGATGCCAGTAATCTCGATTTTTTCAACCGCCGCATCGCCGCTTTGCACCGGCTTGTACTTCAGCTTGTCGTTGTCGAGCTTTCCGTAGAAGCCCGCATCCGCCAGCGCGTCAATCGCCTTCTGTGCCGCTTCGTCATTGTCGGCAATGATTTCAATTGTCTTCGCCCCTTGGTCGGATTTGTGCTTTACGCCGGACATGTCCTTGAGCGTCGTATCAACCGCCTTCAGGCACGCGCCGCAGCAAAGGTGCGTGCCGGAGATAGTGACTTTGGTTTCAGCCGCGGCATGGCCAGCGGCAACCAGCAATGCGGCAACTATGAAAGCGGCAAGTAAACGATGCATGTTCGTGCTCCGCGAATAGGGTCTGATTTCAATCTGGAATATCTTCGGGCAGAGGCGTGGTGAATTCAACTCCCGACAGTGTTTTCGAGGCAAGTTAAGAACTGACGAAAATTGAGCACCACGCCAGGTTTTCGGCTATATTGGGCGACTTCCCTCCTCCAATTCTCCCGCCTGAGATACCTCCCATGTCACTGCTCGATCGTCGCCATTTTCTCGCTTCATCGGCCAGTACACTGGCCGCGGCATCGTTCGGCCTGCCGACTCTGGCCCAAGAGAAAGCTGCCAAAGGCGCCAAAAAAGAAAAGGCCCCCGCTGCGCCGGTTGCCGTTAACAAGGACCCATTGGCCTCGCTCTTTTTGACGTGGCAGCGCGACCCAACGACCACGATGACGATTCAGTGGGTGGGTATCGAGTCGGTGGCGGATATCCGCGTGTCACCCGTAGCGGCTGATCAATGGCAGACGGCCAAGCCCGCGACGAAGCCCTTTCCGGATACCGAACTGAAGGTGCATCGCTGCGAGTTGACCGGCCTGAAGCCAGGGACGGAATACAAATTCCAAATTGGCGATCAAAAGACCGACCATCGCTTCCGCACGATGCCGGAGAAGGCGACGGATACGATTCAATGGGTGTCGGGTGGCGACAGCGGCATTGATGCGCACGCTGTTGGCACGAACATTATCGCCGCCAAGCAAGAACCGCGTTTCGCACTCGTCGCGGGCGATCTGGCCTACGACGACGGGAAGAAGCCGCAGACATTTCTCAAGTTCCTGCAAAACTGGCGGCAGCACATGGTCGATCCGAAAGGCCGGCTGATTCCGTTGGTCGCTTGCATCGGCAATCACGAAGTGAATGGCGCATACAAACAATCGCGGGACAAGTCGCCGGCGTTCCTGAGCGTGTTCGATGGGCTCTTTCGCGAGAAAACGTTTAACACGCTCGACTTTGGCGACTACTTGAGCTTGGTGTTGCTCGACACCGATCACATTGAACCAATTGGCGGCGAGCAGACTTCCTGGCTGGCTAAGACGTTGGCCGACCGTCAGGAGCGGCCTCATCTAATTGTTGCCAATCACGTGCCCGCCTATCCGTCTTACCGCCCGTCCGATGGAACGGCAGAGAAAGGCGGCACCGGCGAGGACCAGCGCAAATACTGGTCGCCACTATTCGAAAAATTCAACGTCGATGTCGTGCTGGAGCATCACGACCATACGTTCAAGCGCACACACCCGCTCAAGGACGGTCACATCGACAAAAACGGCGTCATTTATCTGGGCGACGGCTCGTGGGGCAAAATTCGCGCGCCGAAGTCGCCCGAAGAGCGCCCCTATCTGGCCGCGGTCGCCGAGGCGTATCACATGACCGTGCATCGGTTGGAAGGCGAACAGCGGTTCCATGTGGCGCTCGAAGAAACCGGCCGCGTCGCCGATGTTTGCAGGACCGTGAGCAAGCGACCAGCGCGGCGGGGGTGACCGCCATTGAGGCTAATCTTTAGCCGCCCGACTCCTTTGCGGGCATGACAGGCCGCTGCCCCCACGGCATCGGCATCGTCGGCGGCTGGCGATGCCGGTCGCGGCGCTGGTCCTTGGGCCGATCTTTCCACCACGTTACAAATCGCACGAGTTGCTTCACGGATTCTTCGTAGGCTTCCTTGCCTTTCTCGGCCGTCGCCAGTTCCGCGTCACCAAGGACACCGGTTTCCGAGTAGCTGCTGGTCCAGGAAACAGCCGTCGCGGGCCCCGCGGCAAACAGATCGACCCACATAAACGGGTTGTCCTCGTTGTTGAACGAAATCGTCCCGCTTTTGATTTTGTCTTTCCGCACGTTGTCGCCGTCGAGATAGAGATAGAGCGACGTTTCCAGCTCGCAGGCGTGCGAACAGCCGCCGGGGAATTTGCTCTGCCGCCAGCGGGGCATGAATTCTTTATCGACCGACAATAGCTGCCACCAGGCGGTGCAAATGCATTCCGCGTCGGTCTCTAAATTTGTTCGGCGGGCCACAAGATCGAGGTTCGGCATGTTCGAGCCGTGCCCATTGAGCAGCAGGATTTTCTTGAAGCCGTGATAGGCGAGCGACTTGGTGATATCCAGCACGTGGTGCATGAAGTGCTCGAAGTCGTTGTTGATCGTGCCGGGAAAATCCATCACGTGGCCGGTATAGCCATAGGCCACAATTGGTAGCACCAGCAGCTTGTCGGGAATCTCCAACCCCGCGCCCTTCGCAATGCCACCAGGACAGACCAAATCGACATCCAGCGGCAGATGATGCCCATGCTGCTCCACGGCGCCGCAGGGCACAATGCAAACCTTGCCCAGCTCGACCGCGTCGTTGATTTCGGGCCAGGTGAGTTTTTCGTAGCGGTATTCGGTGGCGGCGCGGGACATGGGTTCGTTTCACGGAGTAAGCGATGAAGGCGACCGCGAATGGCGCGGATTAACGCGGATGATAGACCATTGTGGCGAGTCGCGACACAATCCTGCGGGCAGTGCCCATGTGGATTGCCAAAACCGCCAGGTTGCCTCGGCGTTGAAAGTTGCCCGCGATATAATCCACGATTGGTTTCCGAATGGGAGGTCAAAGCTATGCAACAAATTCAGGTTGAATCGCCGCTGAGCAACAAGTTGATGTCACTCAACGGTCAAGTCGTGCTTTGCGACGCGGACGGCTATGCGCTGGGATTCTTTCAGCCGATGGGAGAACGCCTCAAGGTGGAAGACATGCAGCTTGAGTCGCCACTGTCGCCTGAAGAAGTTGAGAAGCGGCGCAAAGTGCGTACCGGTAAGCCGCTTGAAGAAATTCTTCGTAAACACGGGCTCTGATGAAATATCGAGTGTTTTGGACACCCGACGCGGAGCGCGAACTCGACGAAATTCTCGAGGCCAGTGCCGACTTTATCGTCGTGGGAACCGCAGCCAAGGAACTTGATCGTCAATTGATTAGCAATCCATACGACGTCGGTGAGTCGCGAGACCGCGGGACGCGGGTCGGTTTCGTGCGACCGCTGGCGGTTCAATATGAAGTAATGGACGACGTAGCTACAGTAATAGTTTTCGGCGTCTGGCGAACCGATCGCCAGCGATAAACTCAAAGCGTCATTAAGTATTGGATTAGATCGGTCAGTTCGTCTTTGCTGAGCGGACTGCTGCCGGAAACTTTTTCGGGCGAATGCGGTCCAGCAAGTACTTCCTCCAGCGATTCCGAGCGCCCATCGTGGAGTAGTTTTACCTTCTGATACACACCGCGCAGGCTCGGAGTATTAAAGCCCTTATAGCGATCGCGCGGCGAGCCGAGGCCGATGTCGTGAACTTGTCCATCGGTGCAGTAGGGGCCGTTATGGCACGTGATGCAGCCGGCTTTCTCACTGTTGAAGATGAGTTTGCCGCGCTCGGCGGCGGGGGAGAGTGAGCCGTCTTTTTCGCGAAACGGATTCGGCGGCGGCTCCATCGCGGTAAGATAAGCCAGGAGTGCCGCCGCATCGTCGTCCGTCGGCGATGGCCCTAGCATCGTGTCTTGCAGCGATTTTTTCATGGCGGCGGTCAGATCGGTTTGCCAGCCGTGCCAGGTCCAGGGACCCGTTTCGTGCAAGTGGTAAAGTGGCAGAACAGTTTTGAGCGTGAACGGTGACCCGTCGTTGAGCGTATCAGTCGGCACGCTGTTCGTGCCGCCTTCGTAATGACAGGTGTGGCAACTGTACCATTGGTCGAGGCTGCGGCGAGCGTCATAGAAGATGGCTTCGCCGCGGCGGGCCAGCGATGGATCGTTTGAGCCACCGAGCGGGATCATGCGAGCGACTTTGCGGGCCTCGAGATCGATGACTTGAACACAGTTGCCGAGGTAATTTGCCACGTAGACCGTTCGATCGTCGCGGCCGATCTTCAAACCCATCGGCCGGCCACCCAGCTCAATGCGATAAAAGCGGTCCGTGTCTTTGAGCAGTTCGGGATCGATATGATCGCTGCCACCATAGTCTTTCAGCGGCAGTCCCTCTGTGCGATACACGAGCAACTCGTGCGTCCCTGATGCCGAAACGACCAGCCGCGATTCGTCGCTCGTCAGCGCCAGCCCTTCCAGATCAGCGATTGCCTTTCCTTGCGGATCGAGCGACATTGCTTCGCGCCGCGCCGGGCCATCCAACCGCACGCGGGCAATTCGACTCGCGAGCACCCAGCCCAAGCGGATATTGGCCACGGTGATCGGATTGTTGCGATAAACCATCCAGGGAAACCAAACATATTGCCCGTCGCTCGAGGCCTGCATGTGGCCGATGTTGAGGCCGACGAATTGCTCTTGATACAGCGCCTTGCGAGCTTGCGTATCAACAATCGTCACGCCGCGGTCGCCACTGGTGCCGACGGCGAGGCGCGACCCGTCGGGCGAGAGCGCCAAATGCCGCGGCCAACGGCCGACTTCAATGCGATCGACAACTCGCTGCGACTCCAGATCGATGACCGCGACCTGAGCATTGGCCGTGCAGGCGACGTACGCCGTTTTGCCATCGGCCCTCACCGCAATTCCATGCGGCTGGAAGCCGACATCGATGTGGCCGATCCGTTTGAGCTTGTCGCCGGCGACTTCGAGCAGCGTCAGGTCGCCCGAATAATGGCCGGTAACCAGCAGCGTTTTCCCATCGGGCGCAAGTGCGATGCCGATCGGATGATGGCCGACGGTGACTTCGTCGATGACCCGGCTGTCGCTAGTGCGGACGAGCGACACGGAGTCGGAAGTTTGGTTAACCGTCACCAGCCACGCGTCGGCTGGCCCCACGACCAAATCGACCGGCGAGCGGTCGGTTTCTGTTCCCCGGCTTTCAGCCACTGCCGTCAACAGCATCACAACGACGGTCAATGGCGTAAGATTTCGACGTAACATGGCTGCAGAAAAACCCCTCACTGGGTAACGAGCTTTTATACGCCGTATTCGCAAGAAGATAAAAACCACAGCAGCGAGGCGATTGCGCGTTAACGCGCCAAATAATGAAGCACACTAGCCCGAATGTGTTGCTCTACCGCCAGATTGTCGCCTGTCGCGTCGGTCCTGTCCAATCGGTGATGTCAGGCCTGACTGTCGGCGGCGGCGGGAGTTTTGGTGTCGGCCGTGTCGTCGGTGGCCGCGGGATTAAATGCGCCTGGGCTGCATTTCCCACGACGGCTGCTGCAATGCACGCAGCGGCAATGGGCACGACGCGAAGGAAAAGATTGAACGATTTCATGATCCACCGAAGAAGGGATCGAAATCGAAGCAATCGTTATGCCACGCGTTTCATATCCTATCACCGTGGCAGCGCGAGGGGGTCGGGAGTCGATTGCGTTAAAGGTATTCCGTATGGCAAGTCTTCGCCGCAATCGACTCCCGACCCCTTCCCTTCTGGCGGCGGAATGTCAGGCCAGTTTCCCGCGGGCTGTGAGCGGCCAGATATCGGCGAGCTTGTCGTCTTTGAGGACGAAAAACTGGTTGTGAAGCACGGTCGTCAGGTCGCCGTAGCCGGGAATCAGCTCCAAGCGGTCGCCGATTTTTAGATCGCGGGCCGTGGGGCCGAGTTTTAAGGCGCCGTGCTCGGCAGAAAGCCGATCGACGGTAATGCCTTCTCGACCTGAGACGAGCGGCATCGCAATTTCCATATTCATCGTCTTGCGGCCGGCGTCGATGATCGCCCGGTCGGGCGCGGGCCGACCGACGACGGTCACGAGAACCGTCAGTGCGAAGCGAAAGTTCTCCAGGTGGCATTGGTGGCGGTAGAAGGCGTCCATAAAGATGACGCCGCCGGCTTGCAGCTCGGTAATGCCCGGATGAGCGGCCGAAAACGGCAGCGAGCCGGTGCCGCCGCAGGAAACGATGGGACAGCGAATGCCGGCAGCCTCCAGTCGCTGGACAGTCTCGATCATCTTGTTCAGCGAAGCGCAAATGCGGGAAGCTTTCTCCCCGTGGTCGTCAACCGTAAGCAAATGGCCTTCGTATCCCATGACACCGACGAACTCGATCCCCGGTAGCTCCGCCACTTTTTTCGCCAGCTCCAGCGCCGGCTTGCCCGGCAGCACACCGGCCCGTTCCAGGCCGACATCGACCTCCAAAATGGCCCGCACGCTCTGGCCCGATGCAGCCATCGCCCGGCTGATCGGTAGCGCCTGATCAATGTGGTCAAAAATGACGATCGGATCGGCCTTCCGACGCAGCTCAACCAGCCGCTCGACCTTTCGCGCCCCAACAACGTAATTCGCAATCAGCAAATCGGGGATTCCCGCGGCGGCGAACACTTCCGCTTCACCGAGCTTCGCGCAGGTCAGGCCGATTGCGCCGGCTTCAATCAGCCGCCGGCCAATATCGGGCGACTTATGGCATTTGGCATGCGGGCGCCAACTGACGCCGTGCTGGCGGCAGACAGCCACCGCCTGAGCGACGTTGGACTCGAATAAATCGAGGTCGAGCAGCAGCGCCGGCGTGTCGAGTTCGTCTTTCGGCGTGCCGAGCGGAAGAAACATGATGCTGTGGAATACGAGAGCGTCGGTCGATGCCGAGTATCATAGCCGGATTAGCGCCGATGATGGCTCGCAGCGCGCGCAATCTTCATCTTCAATATTCGCCTCGCTTCTGCAAACACTGCATCGAACATCGGCTCCGTCAGCGTTCCCGTGAACGTGTTTCGCTGGCTCGGATGATAGGAGCCGAGCAGCCAGCGGCTGTCGCCAAGCTCGACTTTGGCCCCATGACCGAACTTGGGAATGCTGCCGGAATACCAGCTTCGGCGGCGAGCTTCGTCGATGATCGCCCGCCACGCTAGCTGACCCAGAGCAACGAACACTCGCGGCTTCGCGGCGTCGATCGTGCCAATGAACCACTCCCGGCAATTATCGATTTCCGACGGCAACGGCTTATTGTTCGGCGGCGCACAGTGGCAGACAGCGGTGACGACGCAATTGGTCAATTTGAGGCCATCGTCGATATCCGTCGAGGTCGGTTGATTGGCGAAGCCCGCTTTGTGCAAAGCTCGATAGAGCCAGTCGCCGCTACGGTCACCCGTGAAAATGCGGCCGGTGCGGTTGCCGCCATGAGCCGCCGGCGCGAGTCCAACCACGAGCAGGCCGGCTGGCGTTGGGCCGAGATTTGGCACGGGTTTGCCCCAGTAGTCCCATTCGGCAAACGAGCGGCGTTTGGCTTCGGCGATGCCCTGGCAATAGATTCGCAGTCGCGGGCAGCGCTCACAGGCAATTATGCGGCGGTTCAGCGCATCGGCAGGCTTCATTAAGCCATCGTACCGAAGTGCGAGAATTCAGGGCACCGCACCAGCGGGCCATGATTTGGGCCAGCCTCAGGGGGTCGGGAGTCGATTGCGGTGAAATCGATCGATTTGGGATGCCGCTATCGCAATCGACTCCCGACCCCTTTGGCTATGGGGTGGCCGATGGCCAAGTTTTGATCTCGCGAATGCGGCGCGTCAGCGGTTCTTCCATGCGGCGGCCCAGGAACTTCCCGTCCGCGGACTGTCCCAGATTGAAGAGGACGGCGACATTCAGGCTGTTGGGAAAGTGCATCAGCGATGCCGCCGTACACGGCAGCGCGCCGCCGTGCCGCGCCACCATCGTTGTCTTGCCATCCGCGTCCCTTTCGTCTTTGAGAAGCCAGCCATAGCCGTAATGGGAAGTGATCTTTGCTTTGTCGTCGGCCGATGGAATGTCGGCGTGGCGGGAAAACATTTGTTCGACGCTGGCCGGGCTTAAAAATTTGCTGCGGATGGATTTGCCGGACTCAACAAGGTCGAAGGCCGCGGCAAATCTAACGAGGTCAGGCGCCGAAGCGATCCAGCCGCCGTGCGAGTCGAGCGTTTCCTGCCGCCAGACTCCGTAGGGGATCGGCACTTTCGCTTCGCCCGCGCCGGGACCGGTCGTGGCCGTGTTTTTTGCGTCGTTCACAACATAGTACTTCACTTCACCGTCGAAGCGCTCCCTTTCCAGCGAGCGGCCGATGCGGGCGCGCTCAATGCCCAGCGGCCGCAACACCGCCCGCCGCACATGGTCTTCGTACGGCTGCCCAGTCACCTTCTCGATGATGCGGCCAAGAATCGAATAGCCGAAATTCGAATAGGCATAGCGCTCGCCCGGATCAAAATCGAGCGGCTGGCCCAGTTGATAGCGAATGATGCTTGGCGGCGTGATCGGCAGGTCGATCTTCAGCGACTTCGTCATCCGAATCGCCTGAAACATCGGATCGTAAGACTTGTCGCGGTCCCAACCGCCCGTGTGTGAAAGGCAATGCGCAAGCGTAATCTGCCGCCACCGCTCGTCGAAATTCGCATCGGCTTCGAAATGCGGGTTGAATGGCAAATAGTCGAGGACTTTGTCGTCGAGCTTGAGGCGTTTCTCTTCAGCCAACTTCAAAATCGTGGCGGCGGTAATCGGTTTGCTCACACTAGCAATGCGGAACAGCGAATCAGGCCGCACGGGAGTTTTGGCCTCGCGGTCGGCCCAGCCGAAGCCGCGGGCATAAACCAACTTGCCGTCGCGCATCACGGCGAGCGAGCCGCCCGGGATCTTGTGCTCCGTCAGGAATGACTTCATCCACTCGTCGAGGGACGTGCATTCGGTTCGCTCAATGCCGCTGACCGATACTTCATCAGCCGCCGCATTGACCGCAAAAATCAGCCAGATTGCAACCAGTCGCAACAAACGATCTAAGGCCATGGATTCCGCTCCGTGTTATTCAGCTTTCCAACTTATCACAGTTGGGCGATCCGTCGCTTATAATGAACGTCGAAGTTTTCTCTCCTAAGCCCCACCACGCCCATGTCGCAATATCCCGATATTTTTCGCGTCCGCCAGTCGTTCGAGTCGCCAACGCTGCCAGTTGACCAGATTCCCGCGACCGTCGCCGCGGAATTATCACGGCTGGAGCTTGGCCGCACGGTCAAAAAGGGCCAAACCGTCGCAATCACTGCCGGCAGCCGCGGCGTCGCCAATATTGCCCTGATCATCAAGGCGGCCGTTGATCACTTCAAGTCGCTGGGCGCTCTGCCGTTCATTGTGCCGGCGATGGGCAGCCACGGCGGCGGGACGGCGGAGGGGCAGCGGGGATTGATCGAGGGCTATGGCGTCACCGAGGAATACTGCGGCTGTCCAATTCGGGCCAGCATGGAGACAGTGATCGTTTGCCAGGCCGCCGAAGGCTTTCCGGTTCATTTCGATAAGCACGCGTCGAAGGCTGATCACGTGCTCGTCGTCGGCCGCATTAAGCCGCACACCAATTTCGTCGGCGAGATTGAGTCGGGCCTGATGAAGATGATGCTGATCGGCCTGGGTAAGCACGAAGGCGCGAAGATCTATCATCGGGCGATCATGGACTACAACTTCGGCCAGATCGTCCGCAGCGTCGCCCGCGAAGTGCTCGCCAAATGCCGCATTGTCGCCGGGATTGGCATCGTCGAGAACGCTTACGACAAAACGGCCAAGGTCCAGGCCGTCGCGCCGCAGGAATTCGAAGACCGCGAGAAAGAGTTGCTCGTCTTAGCGAAGCAGTGGATTCCCCGGCTGCCATTCAAGACGGCCGACATCCTGCTCCTCGATCAAATCGGTAAGAACATCAGCGGCTCGGGGATGGACACGAATGTGGTCGGCCGCAAGTTCAACGATCACATCGCGGCCGAAAACGAATGGCCGAAAATCAAGCGAATCATCATTCGCGATCTGACCGAACCCACGCACGGCAACGCCTGCGGCATCGGCATGTCGGAATTCTGCCGGAGTCGCTGCATCGAGAAGATGAACGCCAAGATCACCCGCATCAACTGCCTGACCGGCGGCCATCCGACCGGCGCTATGCTGCCGCTCGATTATGCGAGCGATCGCGAATGCCTTGACGCCGCGCTACCTACCATTGGCCTGACTGAACCGCCGCACGCAAAGCTCATGTGGATTCACAACACGCTCGACGTCGCCGAGGTTGAGTGCAGCATCGCCTATCTCAATGAAGCCCGCGAACGGAGCGACCTCGAAATTATCAAAGATCCGCGGCCCATGGCGTTCGACGCCGCCGGCAACTTGCCGGATCACGTTTGAGCACTCGCCGTTGTGACCAAGGTCGTACCAGCCGACGCCTCAGCAATCCTCGAAGCCGCGAGAATTCTGCGCCGCGGCGGGCTCGTCGCATTTCCCACCGAAACCGTCTACGGACTCGGCGCCGACGCCGAAAACGAACCCGCCCTGCGCGCTCTCTTCGCTGCCAAAGGCCGCCCCGCCGACCATCCGGTGATCATGCACTTGGCCGACGCCTCGCAGGTTGAAAACTACGCCGCCGACATTCCTGCCGAAGGGCGAAAGCTTGCCGCCGCGTTCTGGCCCGGACCCATGACGCTCGTCCTGCGCCGCAACAACCGCGTCAGCAATCTCGTCACCGGCGGCCTCGACACCGTCGGCCTGCGCGTGCCCGTCCATCCGGTCGCTCAGGCGCTGCTCCGCGAATTCGCCGGACCCATCGCCGCCCCCTCGGCCAATCGCTTCGGCCGCGTGAGCTGCACGCGCGCTGAACATGTGCTGCAAGAACTCGACGGCCTCATCGATCTCATTCTCGACGGTGGTGAATGCGAAGTCGGCCTCGAATCGACCATCATCGACCTCTCGCGCCGTGAGCCGGCCATTCTTCGCCCCGGTGCCGTCACGGCCGACATGATCACAAACGTTCTGGGCCACGCGCCTTCCGGCCACTCCATCGCTTCCCCGCGCGTCTCCGGCAGCCTGCCCAGTCATTACGCGCCTACTGCCCGCGTCGAAATCGTAACCGCTGATCAAATCCGCAGCCGCTCGAACGAACTTCGCGCGTCCGGTCAAAAAATCGCCATCGTCACCCAATTGCCGCACCACTTGGCCGACATCAATGACGAAATCCAAGTCTTGCTGCTCCCCGACGCACCGGAAAAACTCGCCCATGACCTTTATGCGGTCCTCCGCCGCGTGGACGACCTCGGCTGCGACATCGCCCTTGTTACCCTGCCGGCCGAGCACGGCCTTGGGTGGGCGATTGTGGATCGTCTCCGCCGTGCCGCCGGTCCACGGGGCGATGATTCCCCTTAGCCGCCAACGGATTGTCATACGTTACGAAACCATTGCGATTTTCCGCGTTCGATGCGAAACTGGAACCATCTCGATCGAATGTAAATCTTGTGTGAAGCGGCCTTTGCGGTAGTCGGCCGACGGATATTCTTGGGGAACCGGCCACGAACGACGATCGCGAGCGAGGTCCGCCATTTCACCTAGGAAATTATGCTGCGAATGTTTTTAGCTGTCGCTGCCGCAGTGATTCTCACAAGCGGGTGTTCCGGCACGAGCGGGCCAGCAAAAAAAGTTTGCTATCCCGTCAAAGGCCAGTTGCTGGTTCAGGGCAAGCCGGCCGAAGGCGCTCTGTTGATCTTTCAACCAAAAGAAAATGCCGATTCGGGCGAGTGGTCGGCTGGTTATCCGCATGCGACGGCTCAAGCTGACGGCAAATTCGAAGTAAGTACGTACGGGGACAACGACGGCGCGCCAGCCGGCGATTATGTTGTCTTGGTGTCCTGGGAGACACCTAACCCACAAAATGAAGAAGCGTCAGGCCCCGATCGCCTCCGCGGCCGGTATGTCGATTCTGCCAAGTCGAAATTGACCGCCAAGGTCGAAGCCCATCCTACCGAACTGCCCCCCATCAATTTGCCATAAGGTTGACAGGATGTTTTACGTTTCCAAAAAGTCGGCGCTCCGCGGCTTCATCTCTGTAGGGGCTGTGTGTCAACGGTTGGATTTCGGCGGTGGTTGGTCCGTCCTCCGCCGGTGGGCGGCGGGGCGGGTGGATTCATCTCTGCGCAGTCACCGGACGTGGTGGTCGTATTGCCGTCACGTGT
>DASXLL010000270.1:0-5970 GCA_036496265.1 Pirellulaceae bacterium
ACATCGGGATCGAGCACACGTCGCACCAATAATCGATCTCGTATTTGCCACTCTTCGCGATTTCGAATACCTGAATCACCTGCATCAGCGGCGAAATGGCATACCTCCGCACGACGAGCTCCACTTCCATTTCCCGCAGCCGCTCATCCCGCCGAAAGGCTCGCGCGCGAACATCTTCCAACAGCGGAAGAAGACTGCCATCTTTCTTCTCCAGCGCCAAAACCCGCTCTCGCGCCTCCGGGACGACCGCCACTCCCGTTTTGTCCTGCATTACTTCCGCCAAAAAAACGACTCTCCCTCGAATCGTCTCCGTCGTATACGCCGCCGGTTTTTCCTCGCCAGATGCCGGCAATGCGAGCAGCACTGCAGCAACGAATGTCGTGGCCGCCTTCAGCATTCCACATTCAGCATTCAGCATTCAGTTCACTCCGCCGACTTCCCCACCACCACCAAATCCAGCGGCAAATCCTTCACGCCCCCGCCCTGCTTCACTTTGCCAACGTAATGCACGATCACCCATTCCTTTTCGCTCACCTCGCGGACTGACGGCGATGCTCCGTCCTCGGGTCTTTGCAGCGAGAAAATCGCCGGATGCGCCGTGCCCGTCGTCTCCTTGCTGGCCGCAACCAGCGCTTTGTAGTCAATCGTCTTTGGATCGCGATCCTTGGCCGCCGGCGACAGAGCCAAAAAATCCCGCGTCGGCGAGGTTCCCACATGCGCGCCGTCCACTGGCTGCTGGGTATAGCGCATCACATAAACTCCGGCCGGCACATCTTGCTCGCGAAAGTCGCTGGCCTTCTTCGCAAACCGAATGACGCCGATCACCTGGCCGACACTCAGCGGATACAGCACTTCACCGCCCGTTTTGGCATCCGCCTCGATCGGCCACTCCTTCGCGAACCAGAGCTCACAGACCGTCGTGCTCCCTTTGTTTACCTTGATTCCCTTCGCGGTTAGCAGCGACGAAATCTCCGGCGCAACGGTCCCGGTGGGAGCCGCTTCGCCGGCACTGGCGCTGTATTCCTGGGCCAGCAGCCGCGAGGAGCAGACGAACAAAAAACACGTCACAGCCATCAAGCGAACGATCATGAACCAATCCTCATGAAATTTGGACTTCGTCATACTTTCAGTGATTGCCGTCAGTATAAATCGATGCCCGCGCCTAAGTAACGCCCCGCCTGGGGTCGCTCCCACTCTCTTCCTATAATCAATTATCGCCAAAAACATCCTGACCACGGTTCACGCGTTCACCAGTCAACTACCTGCCTTGTCCGATCTCAAAATCATCACCTATCCCCATCCCACCCTCCGCCGCGTGAGCAAGCCGCTGCGCCGCGTCGATGCGGACCTGCGGAAGAAAATCCGCGACATGTTCGAGCTGATGTATGCCGCCAAGGGCATTGGCCTGGCCGCCAATCAGGTTGATCTGCCGCTGCGGTTCTTCATCGTCAATTTGGAAGCCAAGCCCGACGCTGGCGAGGAGATGGTCTTTATCAACCCCGTCGTCTCCTTGCCGCGCGGCGGCAGCGAAGAAGCGGAGGAGGGCTGCCTTAGCCTGCCGGGTCTATACGGGCAAGTGACTCGCCCGAAGCAGGTCCGCATCAACGCCTATTCGCTCGACGGCCAGGAAATCACGACAGACGTCACCGGTCTTATGGCTCGCTGCGTCCAGCACGAGCTCGATCACCTTGACGGCGTGCTTTTTCCCGATCGTATGAGTCCCTCCGCAAAGGCAGACATCGTCGAAGGCCTCGACGAATTCGAAGCCGAGTTCAGGAGCCGCCGCGACACGGGCGGCATCCCGACTGACGATGAGCTCGCCAAACAGTGGGCCGATTGGGAATCGAAGTACGCCTGATTTACGACATCCAGGAATCGCCATGCGTCCCTACATCCTCTCCGAAACCAACTACGCCTACACCAAAGCCAATCCCTACGAGGTCGCCGTCCTTCCGCTCGGCGCGACCGAGCCGCATAACTTGCATCTGCCCTATGGCACCGACGTGTATGAAGGCACGATCATTGGCGAAAAAATCTGCGAAGAGGCGCACCGTCGCGGCGGAAAGGTCGTGCTCTTGCCGACGATCCCTTATGGCACCGAAACCAACATGCGCCGCTTCCCGCTGGCAATGAATGTCGATCCCACGACGCTGTTCCGCTTCATCACCGACATTGTCCATTCCTGCATCAGCAGCGGCGTTCGCAAGGTCGTGCTGCTCAATAGCCACGGCGGCAATGAAATGAAGCCGCTGCTGCGAGAGCTGGCCGACAAGATCGACGGACAGTTGTTTCTTTGCAATTGGTACCACGTCCTCGATAACGATACCGCTGGCAAGATATTCGAGCATCCCGACGATCACGCCGGCGAGATGGAAACCTCGTTCATCCTCGCCTTCTATCCGCATCTCGTCGCCAAAACGGCCGACGGCAAGCTCGCCGCTGATGATGGCCAGACCGCCAAAACCCGCTTCGACGCCGTCAATCGCGGCTGGGTCAGCATCACCCGCCCCTGGCACCTCTTAACTACCAATTCCGGCTCCGGCTATCCCCACGCCGCCCATCCCGACAAAACCCACCAAATGCTCAAAATCCTCGTCGATCGGCTCGCCACGTTTCTGGTGGAACTATCCGCGGCCAAGATTGACGAGCGGTTTCCGTATTGAGTTTCCCAACAAGTTTGCGATTCCAGATTGGATTCTCAAACGCTTTGAGGTCGCAAAATGCGATCTCAAGCACGAGTGCTTTTTGAGGTGCCAATTTGGCGCCTCAAATTTCTCTACGATCGCGAATTGCGACCTTAGAAAGGCCGATACCACCACAGAAAACCGTGTTACTGATCTTTAAGGTTGCAAATTGCAACCTTAGACAAATGGCGTCCAGCGGAGCGAGCTTCCCAATGGCCGAATCGATGAGCCTGATTCCAACGGAGCGAATCCTCGGGTCAATCGTGCTTATTCGAGGTCAGAAAGTACTGCTAGACGCGGACTTAGCGTCAATGTACGGCGTTTCAACCAAACGACTCAATGAACAAGTTCGGCGAAATCGCACTCGATTTCCGAGCGATTTCATGTTCCGTCTTTCGGAGGACGAAGCCAATGTTTTGAGGTCGCAATTTGCGACCTCAAAAACGGACCCCCGAGGCGGGCGCCGATACGCCCCTTATGTCTTCACCGAGCAAGGTGTTGCCATGCTCTCCAGCGTCCTCAAGAGCAAACGCGCCGTTCAAGCCAACATCGCGATCATGCGAGCCTTCGTTGAGCTTCGTGAAATCCTCGCCTCGCACAAGGACTTGGCCCGCAAACTGGAGGCAATGGAAAAGAAATACGACGCGCAATTCAAAGTCGTCTTCGACGCCATCCGCGAGCTCATGAAGCCGCCTGAAACGCCTCCGAAGCGCAAGATCGGCTTCGTCGTCGATTAGTCGAAAAACTCGCACGGTGATTTGAATATGCAACGCATCCTGACAATCGAAACCACCTGCGACGAAACCGCCGCCGCAGTCGTCGCCGACGACTTGACGGTCCTCTCGTCGGTCGTGGCCTCGCAGGACGAATTGCACCGCCGCTTTGCCGGCGTCGTGCCGGAAATCGCCGCTCGCGCTCACGTCGAACGAATTCTGCCGGTCATCGACGAAGCGATCCGCCGCGCAAATCTCTCGCTAGACGACCTCGACGCCATCGCCGTCGCCAACACGCCAGGCCTTGCCGGCTCCCTCCTCGTCGGGCTCGTTGCCGCCAAAACTCTCTGCGCCGCCACCGGCAAGCCGCTCGTCGCGATCAATCATCTCCATGCCCACATTTACGCCTGCCGGATGGCCGCCGGCCACAATATCTTTCCTTGCGTCGGTTTCATCGTCAGTGGCGGCCATACGAGCCTCTATCACTGCCGAACAGCGATTGATTTTCGATACTTAGGCGGGACAATCGACGACGCCGCCGGCGAAGCGTTCGACAAAGTCGCGGCGATGCTCGGCCTTTCCTATCCCGGCGGACCCGCAATTTCAAAGGCTGCCGAAAAAGGCAACCCGCGGGCCTTTGCCTTCCCGCGCGGGCTGGCGCCAACTCACGGCGGGCTCGATTTCACCTTTAGCGGCCTCAAAACGGCCGTCCGCTATTCGATTGCCGGGCCGGGGAAGCCGGATTTCTCCAAGCTGGGGCTTTCGGAGCAGCAAATTGCCGATGTCGCGGCCAGCTTTCAGGAAGCCGTCGTCGCTTCGCTGCTGAAGGGGGCCCTGCGGGCCTTGGAAGCAACCCAGCTCAGCGTGCTGTGCGTGGGGGGCGGTGTCGCTGCAAATCGGCTGCTGCGGGAGCGCTTGGCGGCAGCAGCTCTGCAAAGTTCATTTGAGCTGCACATTGCGCCGCCCGAGCTTTGCACGGATAACGCCGTGATGGGCGCGATTGCCTTTGAACGACTGCGAGCGGGTCAGACTGAAGCCCTCGAGCTCGATATTATCCCCGGCCTCGTGCGAGGCTGATCACCACTCACCTACTAACTCCACCCATTACAGGAATCCGCCGCTGCCGCCGCTGCTACCGCCACTCGTGCCGCCGCTGCTGCCGCTGCTGCCGCCGCCGATGCCCGCCCCGCCGAAGCCGCTGCTGCCACCCTGCGTCTGCTGACCGGAGCCGGTCACGAAGTTGAACGTGCTCACCGACGTAATCTGCGAAAACGTTGGAGACGGCGAGACGCGAACATAACGTCGATCAGCCGAGATCACCGCGTTGCTGCTGAAGTTGGCGCCCGTCGGGAAGTTCTGAATGACAGGCCGATAGCCGACAGCGCCGCGCAGGAAGAAGCCGGGCACGAAGCCCAAGCCGGCTCCGGTGGCGAGCGAGTTGCCGAAGGCGGCCGCCGGCGCGTTGTTGCTGCCGCCCGCAATTTGCTGCGCTAAGATGGCCCGGTTGGCCGCGTTTTGCACCTTGGCGACCTGAGCGACTTGCGCCTCGGGCAATGCATCCTTCCGCCGACCCTTGTCGAGCGCGAACGTAATTAGCGCGTCTTTATCTTTCAAAGGAATTTGCTCATGAATGACGGTCTGATTAGCACTGCCGTAATGCGTATAGATATCGACTGTCACCAGGTCCGTTGTCGGCTTACCCCATACCTTCTTAACCATCATCCGATACTCGCCCGCAAAACCCTCCGGGCAAACATAAGCCTCCGAAAAGCCTTTGGTCGTGCTCTTGGCGTCGGCCGACGTCACATCGCCTAAATGCACGCCGCCGCTCTTCGAGCGGGGCTGCCGCTGCGAAACCATCGTGCCGGAGGGCTCTTCAACCGACAAATCCACATCCGCGTCGCCCGTCCAGGTGACGACCACGACGCAATCGCGCTCTTGCGCCTTGCGGATCGCGGTCTCGAACGCTTCCGCTTCCGACTTCTTGCCTTCCGCGAGCAACTGAGCATACTTCGCCTTGCCGATGCGAAATGCGCGGTCGGGCAAGTCACGCTGCTCCCCGCTCCAGCCTTGCGACAAAATGCCGACGCAAGCCCACTCGATGGCCTGCGCATCGTCAAGTCGCTGCGCGAGAGCCAAGCCTTGCAAATACGCTTCCGGTCGCGAGGGATTGAGCTTCGCGACTTGTTGATAGACCGTCAGGGCCCGCTTTTCGAGACCCGCCTGGGCCATATAAGCCGCGACCATCACGAGTTGATCTTCGTCCTGAGCGAAATCGACGGCTGAAAGCAGTGCCCGTTCCAGCTCATCCGTCTGAGCTTCATCGAGCTTCACGCCGCGGTTGATCTTGTCGAGCGAATCGGCCCGAATGGCAAGCGAGAGCGCCTCATACATCCACGATTCGACTTCGCCATGACGGAGGGCCGCTTGAACGACCGTCGCCGTCTCCTCGTATTTCTTCTCGTTCATGAGTTGCCGCACCGTCTCGCGCACGGACGCCAGCAATTTGGCCATTTCAGTCCGGGGATCGTTCCCATCGGCAATTCGCTCTTCTTCAGTTGCGAAATAGCGAT
>DASXLL010000271.1:0-8068 GCA_036496265.1 Pirellulaceae bacterium
GATCCAGGCTTCCGGTCCTGCGCCTTCGGCGAACGAGCCAGGGACATTTGGCGAAGGCCGAGCTTCAGCGACCGACGAGAGAACGGCGCGAATCGCGGTGATGTCTTTGGCCGGTTTGCCTTGCCAGGCGATTGACTCGGCTGTTTGATTGTCCGTGACTTGTTGAGCGCCCTCGCTGCTTTGCACATCGGCGGAATGCCAGTGACCTTCGCCGTACAAGGACAGGAGGAACTGATAGAGGCGAACGCGGAGGCGAATAAGCCAGGCCGGGCGTGAGGAAGGCTCCGTCGGGGCCACGGTCGCTTCGGCGAGGCGATTGCGCCAGTCGGCGATGATTTCGTCGCGAGTGGACATGGTTTGGACAAGCCACCAGAGGGCACCGGATTTGGGCAAAACTGGCAGCCTGCCCTACGGCTTATTGTCACGTTTGCCGGACGTTTCCAGCAAGCCACGAATGGCGATGAGGATCGCATCGGGTTCCGCCATCCGGCCTTTACCAGTCTGCCGGCAACTGAGCCAGCCGGACGTCGGATCGACGAAGTGAACGCCGTCGGCGCGGAGCTGGGCGATATTGCGCTGCACAGCGGCTTTTTCCCACATCGCGGTATTCATGGCGGGTGCCACGAGCACTTTGCCGCTGAACGCGAGATAGAGCGTAGTAAGCAGATCGTCGGCCGCGCCGTGAGCCGCTTTGGCTAAAAAGTCGGCGGAAGCTGGTGCGACGACCAGCAAATCAGCTTTTTCCGCGAGCATAATGTGAGCGCCGAGCGGAAAATGGCTTTCGTCGAAAATCTCGCGAGCCACGGGGCGTCCCGTGAGCGCGGCAAACGTAGCAACTCCAATGAAACGCTCAGCGGCCGCAGTCATCACGACGGAAACGCCGGCGCCGCTTTGAACGAGCTGGCTGACAACCGCCGCCGTCTTATACGCGGCGATTCCGCCCGAAACGCCAACGACGATTTCGCGGCCGTTCATAAAAAGAACCAAGAACCAAATACCAAGAACCAAAAAGGACAATACGTCCCGGCTGAATTGGTTCTTGGTTCTTCGGTTCTTTGAATTTTTCCCTTAGAGGTCGCCGAGGTCGAGTTCCATCGCTTCGCCGGTGCCTTGGAATTCGCCGGCTATGCGGACTTGCTGGCTCGCGTCGAGGTAGATCTTGTCCTGGATGATCTCTTGCAGCACGATCGCCATCTTGTCTTGCGTGCTTTGATCGACCAGCGGCCGGCTGCCGGCGTTGAGCTGCACCAGCCGCTTTTGAATCAGCGTGCTGAGCTTGAATCGGCCCCCGACTTTGTTGACGATCGATTCTTCCTTCAGGGCATCGAGCATGGGGACTCCAGATTGGACAATTATCAGTTGTCGGTGGTCAGTGGATTGCCTGCGTGTTTCAGTAATATCTCACAAACATCGCGAACGGCTTGGGCTACGTCGTGGTTGATGACTTCGTAGCGGTAGCGGCTTTTTTGGGCGAGTTCGCGGCGGGCGGTGGCCAGCCGGCGGGCGAGCGCTTCTTCGGTCTCCGTATTGCGGGCACGGAGACGACGCTCCAGCTCGTCGATCGAGCCGCTATGAACAAAAATGGTCAGAGCCTCGGGGTGCTTTTCGAGCACCGCCAAAGTGCCCTCGACATCAATCTCCAAGATTACCCACTTTCCTTCCGCAAGTCCAGCGGTGACTTGGCTTTGCAGCGTTCCATACCAGTTGCCGGCGTATTCCTTGCATTCGAGAAAATCGCCGGAGGCACGGCGGGCGGCAAATTGGTCGGGAGTGAGGAAATAGTAGTCTTCGCCCTCACTCTCGCCCTTCCGCGGCTTCCGTGTCGTGGCAGAAACGCTCATGACGAGCGGCAGGGGGCAGGTTGCGAGGAGCTCGCGCACCACCGTCGATTTTCCGGCGCCAGAGGGCCCGGAGATGATGACGAGGCGGCGGTAGGAGTCAGCGGAAGGCATTAAAGAACCAAAATCCCAAGAACCAAGAACCAAAATAGCGGAATTCGTTTGGTTCTTGGTTCTTTGGTTCTTGAGATTTTACTCAACGTTCTGAATCATTTCCCGCATACGTTCGATCGCGGTTTTGATTTCAATGACGTGGCGGGCAATTTCGGCGTCGTTCGCTTTGGAGCCAATGGTATTCGTTTCGCGGAACATTTCCTGCGTTAAAAACTCCAGCTTGCGTCCCTGCGATTCATCGGCGGCCATGATTGCCGTGAACTGATCGAGGTGGCTCTTGAGGCGGACGATTTCTTCGGAGATGTCGGTGCGTTCGGCGAAAAGACCGACTTCGCGGACCACATCGCCCAGGTCAGACTTGACCCCGACTTCGGCGAGCAGCTTGGTCAGCTTTTCGTTCAGGCGGCCACGGTATGCTTCGACGACTTGCGGGGCGCGGGCTTCGATTTTGGCGAGTTCCACGGCGATCGCGCGAACGTTCGTGACGAGATCGGCGGCCATCGAGCGGCCTTCGTCGGTCCGCATTTTGGCATGAGCGGTCAGGGCGCTGGTGATGACTCGCTCGAAATTGGGCCATTGCGATTCAAGCTCTTCGAGCTCAGCGATCGGCTCGTGGACGACGCCGGGCAGCGCCAGCAGCGGAGCGAGCTGACCGGCATCTCGGCCGACGGAAGCGCCGAGGGCCGATTCGAGCTGCTTCAAATAGCCAAGCAGAACTTGCTGATTCAGGCGGTAGTCGTCGGGACTCGGCTCACGGTCAATTTGGATTGAGGCCTGGACCGTGCCGCGGCGAATTTGCTGGCGAATAAGGCCTTCGACATGCGCCTCGAGCGGGGCGTAGCCGTCGGTCAAGCGAAGGTTGAGCTTGAAATAGCGGTTGTTAACGGTGCGTATTTCGACGGCTATCGACAGACCATCTTCGTGCAGATGCGCTTCGCCGTGGCCGGTCATGCTGAGCAGCAAAGCGGTCGTTCTCCGTTAAGGCACGGCGCGCGGCTCATGCCGCCCAGCGGCAATAGCCTCGCCCTCCCATGGGTGGGATTAAGGTTTGGCCGCGTCGGTGCTCTTCGCGTCCGCATCGCTCGTGGCGGGGGGTGCCGCGGCCGGTGGTGCCGCGGCCGGTGCCGCAGCGTCAGGAACGGCAGCCGGAGCTTCGGCTTCCGTGCTCGACTTCGTCGCGGCAGGCTCAATTTCGGCGGATTTGTCAGCGGGGGTTTCGCCCGTTTTGGTCGCGCTGGGAAGCAGACCGCCTTCAGTTTTGGGGGCGGTGGTTGTGGGCCGGCCGCGTTCAGCGGGGCTTAGGCCGCCGGTGCTGGCGTAATTATTGAGGACTTTCAGCGAGGCCATCGACAGGACGACCCAGATGGCAGCGACGACGATGGTGATCCGGGTGAAGAGGTCGCCGGCTTTGGTGCCGAAGGCGCTCTGGCCACCCATGCCGCCGAGGGCGCCGGTCAGGCCGCCGCCGCGGCCGCGCTGGACAAGGATGACCAAGACCAGGAATACCGAGAGTACTCCCAGCGGGATCATGAACATGTAGTGACGCCAATCGACGGAGGCGAGGAGCTGCATGATAGGTCAGAGATTAGAGGTCAACGGGCGGCTGCGGAAACTATGGCTAGAAAGCTGTCTGCTTTTAGCGAAGCTCCGCCGACTAGGGCGCCGTCGATGTTCGGCTGGTGGAGCAGCGTGGAGGCGTTTTCGGCATTCACGCTGCCGCCATATTGGATCCGAACTTTCGACGCAACTTCCGAACTATAGCGGGTTTCGAGCAATTTGCGAAGGTCAGCATGGACCTCTTCCGCCTGCTCCGGCGTAGCCACAACGCCCGTGCCAATCGCCCAAACCGGCTCGTACGCGATCACGGTTTTGAGCATCTGATCAGTCGAAAGACCGGCCAGCGAGCCCTCCATTTGGCCGCGAACGACTTGCGAGGTTTGGTTGGCTTGCCGCTCGGCCAGCGTTTCGCCTACGCACATGATTGGGACCAACCCGGCTGCCAGGGCGGCTAGCAGTTTGCGGTTTACGTCCTGATTGGTCTCTTTAAAAATCTGTCGCCGCTCACTGTGGCCGAGGATGACATATTTGCAGCCGACATCGACAAGCATGGCCGGGCTGACTTCACCGGTGAATGCGCCTTTGGCCTCGTGATAGCAGTTTTGGGCACCAAGGCTGATAGTTGAGCCCTTAATCGCTTGCCCGACGGCTTCGAGATAGAGACTGGGCGGGCAGACCGCAACTTCGGCAGGCGGAGAGTTGCCGACTTTGGCGGCGAGGGCGGAGGCGAGGGCAACGCCTTCGGCTCGCGAGGTGTTCATTTTCCAATTGCCGGCGATGAATTTGCGTCGCATGGGGAAAAATTCCAAGCACCGAAGAACCAAGAACCAAAAACTGGTCACGTTTGGTTCTTTGGTTCTTTGGTTCTTGCTTCTTGTTTCTTAGTTACTGAGATCGTTCGGCCGAAGACTTCGGCAAGTTTGCGGATTTGGCCCATGAGCTCGGCGTACTGTTTTGGCAAAAGGGCCTGCGGACCATCCGACTTTGCCTTCTCGGGGCAATCGTGGACTTCAATGTGAACGCCGTCGGCGCCCGCGGCGACCCCAGCTAGGGCGCAAGCGGGAATCAGGTCCGGCCGGCCCGTGGCATGGCTGGGATCGACGATGATCGGCAAGTGGGACAGACCTTTCACGAGGGCGACCGAGGCGACGTCGTACAGGTTGCGCGTCGCTTTGTCGAAGCTTTTGACGCCGCGCTCACACAGGACGACGGCCGAATTGCCCTGCGACAAGATGTATTCGGCGCTCATCAGCAGATCTTCGATCGTTGCGCTCATGCCGCGCTTGAGCAAGACCGGCTTTCGCGTGCGGCCGACTTCAGTGAGCAGCGAAAAATTCTGCATGTTGCGAGCGCCGATTTGGATCATATCGGCATACCGCTCGACCATTTCAACCAAGCGCGGATCCATCACTTCGGTGACGATCGGCAGGCCAAATTTGTCGCCCGTTTCGCGCAGCAGCTTCAATCCCGCTTCACCCATGCCTTGGAAGGCGTAAGGACTTGTGCGCGGCTTGAAAGCGCCGCCGCGAAGAATATTGGCGCCGGCGGCTTTGACGGCGGAGCCGATGGCATCCATGCGTTCGGGCTCTTCGACGGCACAAGGGCCAGCGATCATTCCCAAATGGCCGCCGCCGATTTTGACACCGGCGACATCGACGATGCTGGGCTGCGGATGGGCCTCCCGGCTGGCAAGCTTATACGGCGGCAGAACGGGGACGACTTCGGAGACGCCGGGAATCGCGCGGAGCGGTTCAGCTTGCAGTTTTTGCTCGTCGCCAATAACCCCGATGATCGTGCGATAGGTGCCGCGGCTCAAATGGGCTTTGAAACCGAGGGCTTCGACTCGCTCGACGACGTGGTCGATTTGCTCGTCGCTGGCGCCCGATTTGAGGATGATGATCATGGCAACTGGTGCTTTCTTGCTGTCCGGCGATAATAGCACGCCGGTCAGCAAATCGTCGAGGCGACGGAAGGCCACAGAGGGCGTTCCCTACAGAAATTAAGGTAATCCATGAGCACCCTTCAAAGCTTGATTTCGCAGTACCAGTTCAATCGGCCGCGGACGCTGGGGATTTTGGACAAGATCGAGCAGGAGAAGGAGCCGCAGCGGATATTAGGCTGGCGGCCCGGGCCGGGGCGGGCGCATATCGCGTGGCAGCTCATGCATATCGGAATTACGGAGGAACTGTTCGCGACCGAGCGACTGGTCGTGGGGGCGAAGCCTGGGTTTGCCGACCTGGTGCCGCGGTTCAAGGGCGGCAGCACGCCAGATGATGAAATTCCGGCGGCGGCGTTAATGCGGCGGGTCCTGGAGGAGTCGCGGGCTCATCTGCTCACGACGCTGTCGAAATTCGGCGACAAAGATCTGGGAGCGGTGCCGGACGCGCTGCCGGAACCCATGCGGCAACGGATGCCGACAATTATGCACGTCCTGCAGATCATCTCATGGCATGAGCCGCACCATCAGGGGCAAGCACATATCACGTTTAATTTGTGGAAGGCGGCGCAGACCTAGTCATTCGGTATTTAGGGGCCCAAAGTGGTAAGGGCACACGGATTGTGACTGTTACAGTGCCGGATTTTCTCAAAATGCCGAGGGAACGGTTGGCGGCGGCAGGCGTCTAATATTGCGTAAGATGTTCTGGCTGAAGGGCTTACTGCTGGAACTCGCGAATGGCACGCCGCGCAAGTTTAACCAGCCGTTATATTTAGAAGTGGTTTTATCAGGCCCGGTAGCGGCGGCGAGGATGTTGTGCCGCCGGAGAAAATGACAGAAGCGACAATTCCGCTGGTCGATTCCCATCGAGCGCTCTCCCTGTTCGGTGCACGCGATCAGCACGTGCGAACGATTCGCGACGCTTTGGGGGTTTCCATTACGCACCGGGACGGCGAGATTCGCGTCACGGGCAACGAGGAGGCGGTCGCGCGGGCCCGCGAGGCCTTGTCGCAGCTCAGCACACAGCTGGACGCGTCGGGCGCAATTACCAGCGACCACGTGTCGGACATACTGGGTCTGGTGACTGGCAAGATCTCGACGCCCACGGGCGGTGCGATTGACGTCCAGGCGGCCAGGCGGATCAGCCCGCGAACGAACGGGCAGGCGCGATATATCCAGTCGATTCGCGAGCACGATATTACATTCGCGATTGGCCCGGCGGGAACGGGCAAGACTTATTTGGCGGTTGCGGTGGCGGTTGAGGCGCTGAAGCACCATCAGATCCGCAAGATCGTGCTCGTGCGGCCGGCGGTCGAGGCGGGCGAGAGCCTGGGTTTTTTGCCCGGCGATTTGCACGCCAAGATCAATCCGTATTTGCGGCCGTTGCTCGATGCCCTGCACGAAATGATCGATTACGACCAGATGAAGCGGTACATGGAGCAGGATGTGATTGAGGTGGTGCCGCTGGCATATATGCGCGGGCGGACGCTCAACGAATCGTTCATCATTCTGGACGAAGCGCAGAACACGACGACCTCGCAGATGAAAATGTTTCTGACGCGGATGGGTCAGGGATCGAGAATTGTCATTTCGGGCGACACGACGCAGATCGACTTGCCGCGAGCGAGCGCGAGTGGCTTGATCGACGCGCTTGGCCGACTGCGGGACATTCCGGGAATCAATATCGTGCAGCTCAATAAGACGGATATCGTCCGGCATCGATTGGTGCAGGACATTGTGCGAGCGTACGAGGATGACGCCAAATTGTCGGCAGCGAAAAGATCACGTTGAACAATGCGCAATATCAAACAAGTGGCGAGCGATCAAATTAATTCAGAATTCAGAATTCAGAATTCAGAATTCTGCCTTCTGCGTTCTGCATTCTGAATTTCCATGTCCTTCGCCTCTCCTCGCCGACATCGCGCTTCGCGAACGAACACGCTGCATTTGCCGCCAAATCTTTTCGCGCGCAGCTACGACACCGCGCGGCGGCCCGACGTTTTGCTGCGAGTCGCGGCCTTTATCTTTGCGGTGCTGGTTCTTTGGCTGGTGACCGGTGCTGGAACGCCGCCGTTTTCCTATCGCCGCGGTGACGTGCCGCCGCGGAAGATCATCGCCCGAGTCGATTTTCAGCGCGAGGATGATGCTGAGACGGAGAAGCGCAAAGAGGAGACGCAGCGAACGGCGGCGGCCGTTTACGAAAATGATGCCCGGTTACTAGAGGAAAAGCGGCAAGAGCTGACGAACAAAGTCGGTCGGCTGGTGCAAGTCGAGTCGTTCGACGGTGTGATGGCCAAGCCGGAGCTCAAGGAGACTTGGCTGGAGCTGTCACCTCCGTTGATGCGATCGGACGAAGAGGAGCGGCAACGATATGACGCGCTGCGGACCTATTTCACCGCGGGAATGGACTCCAATCGATTCGACGAGGCAATCAAGCGCGCGCTGGCGCCGCTGGAGAAGAATGGATTGATCAAGGAGCTTAAGCACAAGCCGGAAGAAGGCAGCCAGATCAATTTGCTGGTTTATCCGCTGGGGAATAAACGGCAAACGCATGAAGTGCTGGTGGATGAGGTGCGAATGGATAAGGTGAAGGCGCCGCTGCGGCAGCGACTGGAATCCCAGT
>DASXLL010000272.1:0-9344 GCA_036496265.1 Pirellulaceae bacterium
TTGGCGGCGGAGGCCTATCAGCAAGCGATCAAGCTCGATGTGGGCGAGGCGGCGGCCCATTATGGCTTGGCGCGGGCTTTCGCGCCGAGCGATTCCGAGAAGGCGGAGGCCGCAATCAAGGCGGCGCTGAAGTGGAATCCACAGCATGTGCCGAGCTTGCTGCTGATTGCCGAGGAGCATATCGATGCGGAGCGGTATGATGAGGCGGAGCAGGTGCTGGGCAATGTCGCCAAAGTCAATCCGCATCAACCGCGGATGCTGGCGTTTCGGGCGGTGATCGCCCATTTGAAGAATCAGGCGGAGAGTGAGAAGTTCAATCGGTTGGCGGCGCTGCGCTATTTTCCAACAAATCCGGAGGTGGATTTTCTGATCGGCAAGAAGTTGTCGCAGAAGTATCGGTTCGCGGAGGGAGAAAAATATCAGCGGCAAGCACTGGCGATGAACGAGCATTATTTTCCAGCCAAGATGCAGCTCGCGCAGGATTTGTTGCGATTGGGGCAGGAAGAGGAGGGCTGGAAGTTGGCGGACGAGGCGTTTACGGCGGACGGCTATAACGTCGTCGCACACAATCTGATCACGCTGGAAGAGAACATTGCCAAGTTTCGGACGCTGGAGGAAGACGGATTTGTTTTGCGGATGGATGCGCGCGAAGCGGAGATTTACGGCCACCGCGTGCTGGCGCTGCTTAAACGGGCGCGGCGCGAGCTGTGTCCGAAATACGATGTTGAGATCGAGCAGCCAGTGATTGTGGAGATGTTTCCGCGGCAACAGGATTTTGCGATTCGGACGTTTGGGCTGCCGGGCGGAGCGGGATTTCTGGGAGTTTGTTTTGGCACAGTGATTACGGCCAACAGTCCCGCCTCGCAAGGCGCGAGCCCCACATGCTGGGAGGCGACGCTGTATCACGAGTTTTGCCACGTGGTGACGCTGAACAAGACGAACAACAAGATGCCGCGGTGGCTGAGCGAAGGAATCTCCGTCTATGAAGAGCGGCAAGCGGACAAGACTTGGGGCCAGGCGATGAACCCCAAGTACCGCGAAATGATCTTGAGCGACGAGTTCGTGCCGATCAGCAAGTTGAGCGGGGCGTTTTTGAGTCCGAAGTCGCCGTTGCATTTGCAATTTGCGTATTTCGAGTCGTCGCTGGCGGTGGAATTCTTGATTGACAAATACGGAATCGAAACGCTGAAGCGCGTGTTGGTTGATCTGGGCGCGGGAATGCCGATCAATGAGTCGCTGGCTCGGTACGCCGGTTCGTTGGAATCGCTCGATGCTGAATTCGCGGCTTATGCTCGGAAGCAGGCAAGCAATCTAGCGCCGGATGCGGATTGGTCCACGCCGGAGCTGCCGCGACGGGCGACGAGCGCCATGATTTCGGCGTGGCTGGCGGATCATCCGAATAATTATGCGGGCCTGGGCCGGCTGGCACGGCAGCTGATGAACGAAGGAAAGTGGAACGAGGCGAAAGTGACTATTGAGCAGATGCGGAAGCTTTATCCGGAGGATGAGAGCGCCGGTGGCGCGGTTTCGATGTCTGCCGAGGTGTATCGGGAGCTGAAAGACGATGCGGCCGAACGGAAAGCACTAGAGGAGCTGGCGGCCTTGTCGGACGATGATGTGGATATGTTCGGGAGGCTCGTTGAACTAACGTCGAAATCGGGCGATTGGCAAGCGGTGAAAATGCACGCCGGTCGGTGGTTGGCGGTCAATCCGCTCGTGCCCGCGCCGCACCGGGGCGCGGCTGCGGCGGCCGAAGCGTTGAGCGATGATGGGTTGACGATTGAAAGCTATCAAGCCCTGCTGCTGTTGCAGCCGTTTGATCCGGCCGATGTGCATTTGAAGCTGGCGACTGTGCTGGAGCGGCGCGGTGATTTGGCGACTGCCAAGAAGCACGCGCTGCTCGCACTTGAAGAAACTCCGCGGTTTCGCGCGGCCCATGAGCGGCTGCTCGCAATCGTGCGGAAGTTAGACGAGAATGCGGAGAAGCCGTCGCCGAAAGAGGTCGAGACGAAATAGTCACTGGAAACGGGCGCCAATGCGATTCAAACCGCGAATGTTCGTCGTGACGGTTGTCGTGCTGCTGGTGGCGGCAGCGGCGGTGGCGCAGTATCGCCGCGGCTATAGCCGCCGGTCCACGGGCGATGGGGCGGTTGATCGTGGCGGCGTGCCGGAATGGAAAAATGACGAGCGGTTCAAGAACGATGTCTTCACGTTCGTGCGGATTCGGTATTCGTCGTATGGCCGCGGGGGGTATGGAGGGGGTTACGGCGGATATGGCGGCGGTGGCAGATGGGCCACGGACTATCCCGATAGCGACCTGAATTTTTCGTTTCGCCTGCAGCAGCTCACAGCCCTGGAAGTCGATCCGAACGGGAAAATTCTGGAGCTGACGGACCCGGAACTACTCAATTATCCGTGGGTTTATGTAATCGAGCCGGGCAGCATGTATTTGGAGGACGCCGAAGTCGCGGGACTGCGGAAATATCTGCTCAACGGCGGCTTCATGATGGTGGATGATTTTTGGGGCGAGGCGGAATGGCAGAATTTTTATGAGAACATCAAGCGGGTCTTCCCTGATCGCGAGCCAATCGAGCTGCCGCTAGAGCATGAAATTTTTCACTGTGTCTACGACCTGAAGAAGAAGCCGCAGGTGCCGAGCATTCACTCGGACTGGGAAAGCGGTGTTTCGACCGACCGGCCCTGGGATCCGACTGCTCGCGAGGTGCATTATCGGGGGCTGTTCGACGATAAGGGCCGGATGATGGCGATCATTTGCCACAATACCGACCTTGGCGACGGCTGGGAGCGCGAAGGCGTGAGCATCGATTACTTTCACAATTTTTCAGAGAAGTGGTCGTATCCGATGGGGATTAATATTGTGACGTATGCGATGACGCATTGAGGAAGCCAATCAACCCGAACAATGCAGCTAATCGAAGTCGAGCTTTCAAAGCTGATTCCCTCGCCTTATGGAAAGGATTTTGCGGACCCCGATAACGTGATACGACTGGCGCCGTTCAATTGGCGAAACTATCAGCCGATTTGGGTTGAGCCGGAGGGCCAGCGGTACATTATCATGGATGGTATGACTCGCATTGAAATGGCGAGACAAGCCGGAATTGCGAAGCTGCCGGCATATGTCTTTTCCAAGAGCGGAGCGCCGTAATGGAAACGCTGAATTTATATTACGCACAGTTGCTACAAGTGGGATTCATCGTTCTGCGGCAAGCTGTTTGGTCTGACAATCAAGAGTGGGCGCGGATGGAAGTGCAGCATTTGCATAATATTCCGTCGCTAATCAACGAGAGCAATGTCGAAAGGCATCGATATTTCTGGGACCAGGAACGCCAGATGTACTTGGAATGGGTGAACCGCGTTGGAGACGAACCCCGCTCGCGGATGCTAACGTATTACGCACCGATTTGGAGCGAGATGGAGCCGGCCATGCAGGAATTTCTCGCTTCGCCCGTTTGTCGCAGCTAGAAAGAGGACACCGTGCCAGCCGAGTTAGATGAATATTTGTTAGAGCAACAAGTTGTCGAGCAAATCCGCGCGAGCCGGAGCCGAATCAACGAAGAGTTATCGAAGGTAATCGTCGGACAGGCAGACGTCGTAGAGCAGCTTTTGATTAGCCTGTTCGCCGGCGGGCATTGCTTGATTACGGGCGCGCCGGGTTTGGCGAAGACGCTGCTGGTCCGGTCGATCGCTCAGATTTTTCATTTGAAGTTTCAGCGAATTCAATTCACGCCGGATTTGATGCCGGCGGATATTACGGGTACGGAGATTTTGGAGCAGGGGTCTGATGGCCATCGGCGAATGCAGTTTGTGAAAGGCCCGATTTTTGGCAATGTGATTCTGGCCGATGAAATCAACCGCACGCCGCCCAAGACGCAGGCGGCCCTCTTGGAAGCGATGCAGGAGCATCAGGTGACCGTCGCGGGCGTGCGTTATCCGCTGGAGGAGCCGTTTTTTGTGTTGGCGACGCAGAACCCGATCGAGATGGAAGGGACATATCCGCTGCCGGAGGCCCAGCTCGATCGGTTCATGTTCAATGTGCTGATCGATTATTTGCCGGAGAACGATGAAGTCGAGGTTGTAAAGCAAACAACTTCGCGAAAGCCGTCTGCGATTGAGGCGTTGTTTACCGGTGAAGACGTGCGGCGGTTTCATGATGTCGTGCAGCGGGTGCCGATTGCGGAGGATGTGATTCGGTATGCGGTTCGGTTGGCGGCTGCGAGCCGGCCGGGGCAAGCGGCATCGCCACAATTTGTGAATGAATGGGTGAGCTGGGGCGCGGGAACGCGAGCCGGGCAATATGTCGTGCTAGGTGCAAAGGCTCGGGCTCTATTGGCCGGCCGCAATCATGCGACGATCGATGATGTGCGGGCCCTGGTGCATCCGGTGCTGCGGCATCGCATTTTGATCGGTTATCGGGCTGAGGCGGAAGGCGTATCGGTCGAACAAGTGATCGACCGGTTGCTTGAGGCAGTCCCATCGCCGATTGGTTCCTGAGATCGGATGTGAAATATGCCCGGGTCGAAGCTTCACACGTCTGCCCGCCGCCAAACGGGGCGATCGCCAGCAACCGGGGCTTCGTTTATCGATCCGGCTGCTTTGATGCGAATCAAGAGCATGCAGCTCCGGGCGCGGGTGGTTGTCGAAGGTTTTCTGAGCGGCCTGCATCGCAGTCCTTACCACGGGTTCTCAGTCGAGTTCACCGAGTATCGGCAGTATTCGCCGGGTGACGACCTGCGTTACTTGGATTGGAAGCTGTTTGCTAGGTCGGACCGTTATTATCTAAAGCGGTTTGAAGATGAGACGAATCTGCGGGCCTGGCTGCTGGTCGATCTGAGCCGGTCGATGGGTTTTTCGTCGCTCGAATACGACAAAGCAACATATGCGAGGACGGCGGCGGCGACGATTGCTTATTTTCTGTCGCTGCAGCGCGACGGTGTCGGTTTGATTACGTTTGATGCCGCGATTCAAGAGTTTTTACCGGCTCGATTTCGACCGGGGCATCTGCATCGGCTAATGATGGCTTTGGAGCGAGCGCCGGCGGGCAAGGCGACCGATTTGGTTGCGCCGCTCGAACAAATTGCTCAGACCGCGAGCAAGCGCGGGTTGGTAGTGCTGCTGTCCGATTTGCTGGCCCCACTCGAAGCGGTGGAAACAAGATTGGGTTATCTGCGTTCGCGCGGGCACGAGGTCGTTGTCATGCGCGTGCTTGATCCAACGGAGATCGAATTTCCGTTTCAAGATGCGGCGCTATTTCAAGATGTCGAAAGTGGCCGCGAGCTGTATGTCGATCCGAGCTTGGCGCGGGATCGCTATCGGCAGCGTTTTGCGGAGCACGCGGCCGGGCTTTCCAAAGCGTGCAACAAGCTGGGCATCAGTTTGGTCGAGCTGCGAACAGATCAGCCGTTGGAGTTGGCCCTGTTCGACTTTTTAAGCACGCGGCTTTCGCGCGGACGGCTGGTGGCGCGGCGACAAGCGGGTGGGCGGCGCAACGGCGCAGGAGGCAATGTTCGCGCGGGAGGCGCTGGCTGATGGGAGTCCTTGCGCCGCTTTATCTGGCAGGCCTCGCTGCGTTGTCGCTGCCGCTGATCTTTCATTTGATCCGCCGCACGCCGCGAGGCCGGCGCGAGTTCAGCTCGCTCATGTTTTTGTTGCCGTCGCCGCCGCGGCTGACGCGACGGAGCCGGTTGGATCAGATTCTGTTACTTCTCTTGCGGTTGGCGGCTTTGGCGCTCTTGGCGTTTGCTTTTGCGCGGCCATTTTTGCGCGAATCGGCGACGCTCGCGCTCGAAGACTTGCCGGCGCGGCGGGTGGCGATTCTGGTCGATTCTAGTGCGAGCATGCGCCGCAGCGATTTGTGGAATCAAGCCTTGAGTCAGGTCGAGAAAGAGCTGACAAGTTTAGGTCCGCATGATGAAGTGGCGCTTTATACATTCGGCGATCGGCTGAAAACGGAAGTTGGCTTTGAATCTGGCTCAGACGAAGTCGAGGCGGCGGGAAAGCGGCTGGACATTGTCCGGGCGTCGGCCAAGAAGTTGCGGCCAACCTGGCAGGGAACGGACCTGGCGGCGGCGCTCGTTGAAGTGGCCCGCGAGCTCGACGAGACAAGCGATGTGAAGCAACACAGCGCCGATCCCCAAGTCATCGTGATCAGCGATTTTCAGAAGAGCGCGCGGCTGGAAACACTGCAGGGTTTTGAATGGCCGAAGCGCGTGCAGATGGTGGCGCGGCCGCTGGTTGCCAAACGAACAACGAATGCGGCTGCTCAACTGTTGACGAGCGAGGAAGATTCGCCGCTGACGGATGCTCGCGTGCGGGTTGTGAATGCGGCCAATTCGAAAGATGAGCAGTTTTATGTGGCCTGGTCCGGAGAGGGCCTGAAGGGCCAATCGTCGAGCGAGACGGCCGTGTATGTTCCCGCGGGTCAAAGCCGGGTTGTTAAGCTGCCGCGACCCGAGGAGAGCCTCACCGCGGATCGCATCGCGCTCCGCGGTGATGACGACGAGTTTGATAATACTTTTTTCGCCGTGCCGCCACGCAAGCAGCAGATCACCATCGTCTATTTTGGCGATGATGCGGCGAATGACCGGCAGGGACAGCGGTATTACCTGGAAATCGCGACGAGCGACGACGCGCTGCGACAGGTGAAGATCGAGACGTCAGCGGCCAGTGACAGAGCCAAGGCGTTGACGGCTCAGCCGCCGCCGCATGTCGCCGTTGTGACCACGAAACTGCCATCGCAGGTTCAGGCCTCGTTAAAACAGTTCGTCGAAAGCGGAGGTACGCTGCTCATGGCGCCCGAAGATGAGGAAGCGGCCAAAGACATCCTTTCGCTCGTTGATGACGTCGAACTCGCTACTAAGCCCGTTACGGCCGATTATTTACTACTCGGCGAAATCGACTTCTCGCATTCGCTCTTCGCGCCGTTCGCCAATCCGCGCTACAGCGACTTCACCAAAATCCATTTTTGGAAGCATCGCTCGCTGACACTTAAAGAGAACTCTCGCACAAGAGTTGTCGCCAAGTTTGACAGCGGCGAACCGGCAATTATCGAACGTGCGGTGGGGCGCGGACGGGTTATTGTCTTCGCCAGTGGCTGGCAGCCGGAAGAAAGTCAGCTCGCGCTTTCGACCAAGTTCGTTCCGATGATGGGAGCATTGCTCGATATGGCCTGCGGTCCGAGCGCGTCGTTGGCCGGTGTGGCGGTTGGTCAAACGGTGGATATCGCGAGTATTTCCGCTGATCAGCCGCTTGTTGTTCACAAGCCGGATGGCGCGGAAGCCAGCATTGTCCGTGGTGCGGAATCCTTTGGCGAGGTTGATCAGCCGGGAGTTTATGAAATCCGAGGCGGCGCGACGCCAGCATTCTTCGCTGCTAATCTCGCGGCTGCGGAGAGCAATACGGCGCCGCTGGAGCTAGAGAAACTGGAACAACTGGGCGTTAATATGAAAACGGTCTTGTCGCGCGCTGCGCGGCTGGACCGCATTCGCCAAGAGCGCGATACCGAGCTAGAGAGTCGTCAGAAAATCTGGCGGTGGCTGTTGGCCGGCGCGCTCGGGGTGCTTGTTCTGGAAACGTTGTTGGCCGGGCTTGCGGCCCGGCAGATCACCACGGCGGAGGCTTTGGCATGAACCAACATCGTTTGCTGTTTGAGCTCGATCGAGTGGCCCAGCGTTTTCGGATGCTGAGGCTGTGGCAATATCTATCGGCCGCCTGGCTCATTGCGGCGTTCGTAGGTTTGGCCGCACTGGCGCTCAAGTTCGCGACACAAATGCCTTTGGGCGCAGCCGTACCAGTGGTGTGCGTCGCGGCTGTCATGCTGACGATTGCTTTTGTGTGGATGGCAACGCTGACCGCTCGCGACGACCGCTGGGTCGCGCGGCAGATCGAAGCGGCGTTTCCCGATTTGCACTCGTGCTTGATTACGGCCGTCGAGCAGCGGCCGAGCTTGCCCAATGGTCGCTTCGGCTATCTGCAAGCGAACGTCATTCATCAAGCGCTGGCGCACGCCGATCGGCACGAGTGGCGGCAGGTCGTGCCGACGGCGCGGATCGCGACGGCGGCGGCCGGCAACGCCGCGGCGCTCACGCTGTTCCTGGTCGTGCTCGGTGGGATTGCCTTTTTGAAGGTGTCGCCGTCTTCAGCGTCGGCTTTGTTGGCCGCGCTGCGGCCGTCGGGCAGTGGCGGCGGATTCGCTGTGACCGTCGAGCCGGGCGATACGGAAGTCGAGCGGGGCACGAGCTTGCTGGTGCTGGCCAAGATCGCCGGGCAAATGCCGCCTGACGCAATGCTGATCATGAAGCCGAGCGAGGGCGAGGGTGAGGAATCGCGGCTGGCCATGGCAGCGAGTCTGAACGACCCTGTTTTCGGGGGCCGTATTCCGGTTGTCGATCAGCCGCTGGATTATCAGATCGAGCTGGGTGGGCAAACGACAAAGCTTTATCACGTCACCGTATTTGAATACCCGCGGCTGGAGAAAGCTGACGCGCGGTTGGTCTATCCGTCGTACACCGGTGCGGAGCCGCGGACGATCAACGATGTGCGGACGCTGTCGGTCGTGGAAGGAACGGAGCTGACGCTCGTTTGCTATTTGAACAAGCCGGTCACGTCGGCCGTGTTGACCGAGGATAAGCGCGAGCCAATCGTTTTGGCGGCGACGGAAGGCGAGAAGCCCGCCTATCAAATGGTGCTGCAATGCATCGAGACGCGACGGCTGAAGCTGGAACTAGTTGATGCGACGGGACGGAAGAATGTGAAACCGGCGACGTTTGTGATCAACGTTTTGCCGAATAAGCCGGTAGTTTTGAAGCCGATTTTTCCGGCGAAGGACATTGAAGTTTCGGCGCTGGAGGAAATCGAGGTCAAAGGCACGGCGTTCGATGATTATAGCGTCAAGCGCTATGGAATTGCATACTCGTTGTCGGGCCAGCAGCCGGTGGAAGTTGTTTTGGGTCAAGACGCGGCTGGCAAGCAGAAGCATGAGCTGGCCCACACGATTTCGTTGGAGTCGCTGAAGGCCGAGGCCGACGATTTGCTTTCCTATCACTTCTGGGCGGAGGACTTCGGAGCGGATGGTGGACTGCGGCGAAGTGAAAGCGATATGTATTTCGCGGAGGTGCGGCCGTTTGAAGAGATTTTTCGGCAAGGCGAGCCGCCGCCGGGTGGGCAACAGCAACAACAGCAAAATCAAAGCCCCAACGCGATGCAGGCGCAGCAGCTTGCGGAATTGCAAAAGGAAATCATTAACGCAACGTGGAAGGTGATTCGCCGGGAGATCGGCAGCAAGCTCACGGCCCCGTTCGCGGACGATGTGGAGCAGATTCGGCTGT
>DASXLL010000273.1:0-38861 GCA_036496265.1 Pirellulaceae bacterium
GGTTCCGATTCCGAAGGGCTCGCAGAAAAACGAGCCGCAGGAACGCGATTCGGCTTCGCAGTCTGCTGCGACGGGATATACGTCGTCTATTGTTTCGGCAGCAGTACTGGTTGGCATGGCGGCTTTTGTGTTTTTGCTGGCCGCCAGTCACGCTGGAAAATCTTAGCGTAGCTCCACTACGCGCCGCAGACCGGGCAATTCGGTTGCCTTGAAATCGCGACGGTTTGGAAGGACATGTCGCGCAGGTCGAAGGTCAGCAGCTTGCCGGTTAGTGGTTGGCCGAGGCCGGTGAGCACTTTGATTACCTCCATTGCGGCCAGGCAACCGACGGTTGAGGCAATCGGACTGATCACCGGGAATTCGCGTTTCCAATTCGGCGGAGTTTCCGGATAGAGGCAGGCCAGGCAGGGCGTTTGGCTCGGCACAATGGTCATCAAGCGACCTTCCAGGTCGTACATGGCGCCGTCAACCAGCGGTTTGCGTTGGCGAACCGCCTCACGATTCATCAGCAGTCGCTCGGAAAACAGCGGGGCGGCGCTCGCCGCAACGTCGCATCGCTCAACCAGCGCCGCCGCATTCTGCTCACTGATGTTTTCGGCGACGGTTTCAATCTGAACGTGCGGATTGATCGCTTGCAACGTGCGGACGGCTGACTCGATGCGCGGTTTGCCGATTCCGTCGGTTGTCATCAACAGTTGACGGTTGAGATCGTCCAGGCGCAGGTTGCCGGCGTGGACCAATATCAGACGGCCGATGCCTGCGGCGGCCAGCTGCATGGCGATCGTTCCACCGACGCCTCCGATGCGCGAGACCAGGACGGTGGACTGTTTCAGCCGCCGCTGTCCGTCCTCGCCGAAATCTCGCAGCCAGAGTTGCCACCGGTAGCGAAGGTGTTCGTCAGCCGTAAGTTCTGGAAGCACGCGAATTGGATTGATTGGAGAGCGAAGAGAAAACTAGCCGCCGGCGATGGGGGGCAGGAGGACCACGAGAGAGTCAGGCTGCAAGACGGTCGTCGCGGCGTCGCTAGGTGACTTGGCTTCGTTGTTTACCACCAGCAGCAAGCTTTGGCGTGGTTTGCCACTGGGCGTGATGAAATGCGTGCGCGCGTCGGCGCCATGTTGGTCGGCTAAATGGCCTAACAGGCAAGCCAGCGTGCTGGCAGGGGGCAATTCAACTTCGTCTTCGCTGCGGCCGATGGCGGTGCGAAGCTGGCCGGTGTACTGCACGCGAACTTTCATGGCGTCTGACTTCCGGCGGCCTGGGGAAAACGGTCAACAACGGGCGAACGAGGCGAAGGAGGAAATTCGGCGGCGATTTTGTCCAAATCCGACAATGGCCGCTCTTCGATTCGCCCGGCGGCGAGGAGGACAAGTTGATCCGCGAGGCTGCGAGCCTCGGCGCGACTGTGCGTGACATGCAGGGTCGTCAGGCCGTGTCGTTTTTGGATCGACCGCAGCAATTCACAAAGGCGGTCGCGCGTCGCCTCGTCCAACGCGTTGAGCGGCTCGTCCAACAGCAAGATTCGCGGCTCAAATGAAAGGGCACGACCGAGCGCGACGCGCTGGGCCTCACCTCCGCTGAGCCTTTGCACGTGGCGGGAAAGGAGTGGCTCGATTCCGAGCACGTGCGCGAGCTGCTCGACGCGGTCGTTGATTTCGCGAGTTGGCCGGCGGCGAATGCGGAGGGCGAATTCCAGGTGGCCGCGAACGGTCATCGTGGGGAACAGGCCCAAATCCTGCGGAAGATAACCCACGCCGCGATCGGCCGGTTTGCGGCGTGTGACATCTTTCTGGCAGAGGATGACTTTGCCGCTGGCAACGGGGCGCAAGCCGCAAATCGCTTCCAAGATGGTCGTTTTTCCTTGGCCAGTGCCACCCATCAACACGGCGTAAGTCCCTTCCGGGATTGTCAGGCAGACATCGTTCAGCGCGAACGAGCCGGATCGAATGGAAACGCGATCGAGCTGGATCATCGCGCCACTCCCGTCCCGAGGAGGCGCACAACGCCGAGCACCGCCATCGCAGCGACCACCATCAAAAGCGATACCGCTACCGCCGCTTCGAGCTGGCCGACGCTGAGCTCCAAAAAAACTGTGGTGGAAAGGACCTCGGTCCGCATCCGTGTGGCGCCGGCGAAGACGAGGATTGGGCCGAATTCGCCCAGTGAGCGGGCCCAGGCGATGGTCAGCGCCGCGATGATGCCTCGCCAGGCCTGCGGCAGCGCAATTTGGAGGAATGCCTGACTGCGGCGGGCGCCAAGGGTTAGCGCCACCTGCTCGGCCCGGCTGTCGATCTGGTCGAATGTCACCCGCATGGTTTGCACGGCGAAGGCGCAGGCGACCGCGAACTGCGCGAGCACGACCGCCGGTTTGGCATACGTGATCCTTAGGCCCAGCCGGCGCTGCATCAATTCTTCCAGATTCGTGCCAGCGATAGGCAGGTGAAACAGAATCAGCAAGCTGAGGCCGATCACTAAAGGGGGCAGGACGACGGGGATATCGATGATCGTGTCGATCACTCCTCGCCCGCGAAACGGGAACCGCGACAACAAGTATCCCAGCGGAGCGGCTACGAAAATCGAGAGCAGGGCGGAGATTGAGCAGGTCACGAGCGTCAGGCGAATGGCGTATTGGATTTCGGGCTTTTGCAGCGCTTCGGCGAAGTGTTTGGGCGATGTGTAGGCCAAATCTGCGATCAAGATCGCGACAATGAGGAGGACGTAGCTGCCACCTAAACCGCCCATGACCGCGAAAAACGGGGCATCTGAGCCGGCGCGATGCGGGGCGGTTGCCGCGGCAGGTGGCGCACTCATGGACGATCCTGGCCCGCATCGACCCAGCGGAAGCCCTCGCTGGTGAATCGCTGTTGCGACGGCTGAGTGCGAATTGTTTCCAGCAGTCGTGATGCCAACTGCTTGTGGGCCGAGTCCTTGGCCACGCCAAAGGGCTGTGTCGCAATCGAACAGGGAATTCCTTGAATGCGGATCGCGTCGAGGAAATCGGCTGCGCCGGCGGCGTTGCTGATGTAAGCCACGGCGGCGTCGAGCGAACCGGAGCGCATCTGGTTCACGAGCATATCGCCCGTGGGAGTCTGCACGACGACGTTTTTCATGACCGCGTCCTTCAAGCCGGATTCGTCGAACGTCCGTTGCGTGAGCCAGCCCATCGCACATTGCTTCTCGTGACCGATGCCGACGCGCAGGTCGGGTTTGGTCAGGTCGGCGAGCGACTTGATGCCGAGCGGATTCCCCTTTTTCACGAGAATGACCAGCTCGTTCTGGGAAATGTCACGGGGAGTGGGGAACAGCGGCTTGACCTGGTTCATGAATTCCGAGTCGCACGCAAAATAAGCATCGGGAACCTGGCCGGCCTTCATTTGGGCGACGAGGATGCCGCAGCCGTTGTAGACGCGAGTCACGCGGACGCCTTCGCGCTCTTCGAAATCAGTGATGGTCTTTTCAATGGCCGGCCGCAGCATGGAACCGGCGTAGAGCGTCAATTCGGGCCGCTCACTCCAAGCATCCCCTTCGACGGCCTGAAAACCAAATTCGCGGTAACGTGTCAGGCCTTTGTCGCGGGCGGAAATGTAGCGAGCCAGATGATTCGCCTGCTTGGGTTGGTTGCTGTTACGCAGCACCGCGATGGCGACGTGGGCCTGGACGTCGGCTAGTTCCGGGATCGGAATGCCGTCGAGCGAGGGATAGTCGTGCAGAACTGCGTCATAGACGATGCCCGCATCAACGGCGCCGACTTTGACATCGTTGGCCACTTCATTGACGGTCGTCTTATAGACCGTTGTCTTGGCTTGGAGCTTGTCCCACTGGCCGGTCCGGGTTAAGGCGTCGCGAGTCAGCTTGCCGATGGCGGCGGCGTCCGGATTGGCCTGGGCGAGACGGACATCGTCGCGCATGAGGTCGTCGAGCTGTTTGATCTGCTTGGGATTGCCTTTGGCGACGCCGACAACGGCATTCATGGTGGCCAAGGGATACTGATCGGTTATCAAGTTGCGGTCACGGGCGAGACCCAGATAACTATCGTCCGCCGGCAGATAGAGATCACCTGAGCCGGCGACTTCCAGGTTGGCCAGCAATGTCTGCGAGGCACCGAACTGAATTTGCAGTGGCACGCCGAATTCGCGCTCGTAATCGGCACGAACGGCTTCGAGGACGCCTTTGTTGCTGGCCGCACAGTAAATGACTAGCGGCTGTACTTCGCCTTTTTTTGCTGACGCGGGATTTCGATCGATGACAGCCGCGATTAGGGCGGCGAGCAAGGCGAGCGATCCTAAAATCGCCACGAAAACCAGAGGAATTCGGCCTTGGCGGCGAGCAATCGACGATTTTGTCACGAACTGCAGACCTTTTTGAAGACTACAACGGAAGAAGGAGCGAGATTCAAGGCAACGGACTAAGCCCTGTTGCGACAAAGCCCCTCACCGCCCGCCCCTCTCCCCGTTTCTCTACTCGGAGTACCGAGAGTACCGGGGCGAGGGGAGCTAGGATCTTGAGTCAGGGGTATAAGTGTGCTGAATTCATCGTAAGTTCATCAATTGGTACGTGCAATGTTGGGGCACAGGGCTCGGTCAGAAACGATCATCAATGCAGGCGGTAGGCGGTGGGTGGCGCTAAAGTTTGAAGTTTTTTCATTACAACGCCGATTTGTGGTGGCCGTAAGTTGCTGGTGTTTTTCGGGTTAGGAGTTTTGATGTTTGAGGGGTGGCGCTCAAGTTGAGAGGAAACGAAGAACCAAAGATCCAAGAACCAAGTTGTGAGTGTGTGGCGCTAACATTTGGGATAGTTTTTTTTCTGCGCACGCGTTAGCGTGTTTCGACAAGTGCGTTCGCGGCTGGGGGTTAGGGCGACTAACCTTTTGAAGGGAGCGCTAACATTGAAAAAATGTAAGCGCTGTGGTGATCGTCACGGTCCGACGTCTTTCGATTTTCCAGAGGCGCGGCGTGCGCCTCCCTTTTCTATATTGCAATTTCGGGGAAAAACCGGGCCAGATTTTCGAAGATTTTTTCAAGCGGAAAATGGGTAAAAACCTGCTTCGAATCTGGCGGAGTGGACGTGTACTTTTATCGGAATTGAAACTTTATGGCAGCGGGGTGTCCGCCCTCCGGGCCTAAGAATTCATAGCAGGGGTCACCAATCCCCGACCTGACGGTCATGGCTATTTCCTATCGGCCCTCCGGGCCTGAGTCAGCCCGCGAAAATTATCTACCCAGTGAGCCATGTCGATCGAAGCCTGCGCCTGCGGCTACGGGTTAAACGAAGGTGGTTGTATTACCGTCCGGCGAAGCAATGCACGTCGCCAGTGCTCGTCGAAAAGTAAAGCTTGCCGTTGGCGGCGGCCATGCCGTCCCAGACGGGCAGTGAATCGACTTGATACTGGAAGAGTGTCTTGCCATCGGTCGCGGAAACGGCTTGCAAGCGAGCACCCAGCTTGCCTTGGTAGGCATCGTCTTGCTGCTTGAGTTGCACGTTCACGTAAGGATCGCGGGCGGCGAGCTTTTGGAAGGTTTCTTCTTCGTCGATCAAATCGGGAGGGCCGGCGACGAAGAGGACGTCGCCCGCCTTGACCATGGCGTTGACCATCAGCGGAAGGTCTTTGTTCCAGTGATATTTGACGAACGTATCGGCACTTCCCGAAGTGCCTCCGCCTTGAAAACGCATGGCACCGCCGATTCGGCCTTCCGCGGGGCGATTGCCGTCGAGCTTGCCGTTATTATTGTTGCCCGACTGGTCGGTGGCGGTGCCGTCGTCGAAGGAGCAATAGACCTTGAGCTTGGCGGCCCTGGGCTTCACGTTGCGGCTGAACGGTTCGGGGCTGGCCAGCGAGGCAATTTCTTCAGCCGACAGGTCGCCGTGGTAGAGGCGAAATTCATCGACGGTGCCGAGGAAGGAACTGGGACTGGTGTAGTCGCCCACTGCACCGCCATCGTCGCCGCCGATTTCCAGAGACTGCGCGGGGTCGGAAGTAATTAGTTGTGTCACCGCATCGGAGGCGACGGGTCGGCCGTTTACGTAAAGCTCGAGTTGCTTGTCTTTGGTGAGAACGCCGGCCACATGCACCCAGCCGCCAACAACGCTGGCGGGAGCGGTGACCGAAACGACCTTGTCGGCGGCCGTCCGCACAAACCACTTTGGCCGGCCCTGCGAAAGGGCGAGAGCATAGCCGGCCTTGGGCCCACCGTGGGCGGCGATGACTCCGCTGGGTTGTTCGGCGTTGACCCAGGCCATCATGGTTATTCCCGTGTTCATCGGGTTCAGGCTGAGCTTCTTTTCAAAACGGATCAGATTCGTCACGACCGTTTCGCCGCGGCGGGCGGCGCGCTGAACGTTGGCTTCGCCCTCAGCCAAAGCCTGATCTGCGGCTTTTTTATTGGCCGAGAACAACTCGTACTCCATCGTCGTCGTCCACTTCAAATACTGGGGCTTGCGGGCGAAGCCGTACACATTGGAATCGTCGGCCACAATAATCCGCCCCGCGGGCGTGTATTTTCCGGCCTGGTAGTAGCCGTTATGGCCGCCGGCGAAACTGCGGCCATAAACCCAATACGTGCGGTGGAACCAGGTGTCGTCGAGAAAGCCCATGGGAGCAAACAGGTGGGCGGTTTCGCCTTTTTGGACGGCCGCGTGGACCGGCGCTTGGCCGGAATTTGGACCTAGGCCCAGGCGTTTGCCCGCCAGATCAAACTGCTGCGAACGCATGTAAACCGACTTGCCGTCGAAGGACAAAACGTCGGGCAGGCCGACGGGCATCTGCAGCACTTGCAAGCGATCCTGAATATTACCGCCGGTGTCGGGGTCTTTCTCGTCGATGATGGTTTCCGAAATCATTTCGCCGGTGTCGGCCTTCAGGCGAATGAACCGCAAACCGCCATCGAGGAAGTTGGAGCGGCCGGCGACGAAATAGACCTCGCCTTCGCGGAGCAGCACGCTGCCATGGACGGGCCAGACCGACTCGATTTGCTCGAAGGCGGTCAGCCGCAGGTCAGCGGGAGCGGCACGAAACCGCCAGGCCAGTGCGCCATCGGTGGCGCGGAGGCAATAGACGCAACCGTCGGTGGAACCAAAAAACACGCGGCCCTTATCGACGGTCGGCGGTGAATCGACACGTGCGCCGGCGGTGAAGCTCCAGAGGCGTTGGCCATCGGCGGAATTGAGCGCGTGCAGCGTGTGCTGGTTCACTTGGGCCACATATAACCGGCCGTCGGCGACAACAACGCTGGAGAGCTTGCCGCCGAGCTTGGTCTGCCACGAGGGCTGCAGATTGGCCGAAACGGAGTTCGTTGTCGAACCGCTGCGGCCACTGTCGTGACGATACGTTGGCCAATCATCATTGGAAGCCGCCCCAGCGGGGGCTTCAATCTTTCCAAAGGCGGGTCCGCGAGATAAGCGGCCGGTGGCGACAACGTCGGAGGGAATCTGCCGCGTCGGCGCTGTGGGCGCGAGCGCATTCATGCCGTACAGCTTGGCCTCGGGGTAACAGGCACAGTCGTGGGGAGGGGCATACGTCAGGCCGTTGCAGGGCATGACGCCGTACAAGCAGCCGCCGCGAACCCAGTGATTGATATTCCATTCCTGCTGCTTGATATCGACGAATTCAATGCCGGTTCGCGACGGGATGATGAAGTTGTCGGTCGCCTTGGCGATGTAGCAACGGTGGTGGAACCAATACGTATTGACGTCGGGAGGAAACTCAATTTTCGTTTCGCCGGTTTTCGGGTCGCGGCCGGTGAAAGCACCGGTGTCTTGCGTGCGGGTCGTGGGAGCGTTCCAAACCAGGCCGCCGGCTACGAGCAAGTCTTCGGGCGACTGATATCCGGACTGGGCATGCGGCGCATTCCAGAGTTCTTTACCATCTTTCTTGGAATAGGCCCGCATCATGCGGTCGCCGCCGGCGAAGAGGACAACATCGCCGTGCAGCAGCAGCCGCGTGCCGAAATTGATGGTGAAGCGCGACCGCCGCTCGGCTTTGGACGATTTCCACCGCACTGTGCCCGTTTTTTGATCCAGGCAAACGACTTGTTCGCTGTCGTGAAAGACAACGCTATCGTTGTCAGCTGCCAGCGAGAGCGGAGAGACTTTCGTGTCCAGCTTCCACAGTCGCTTGCCGGTTTCAATGTCGAACCCCATGAGCTGTCGCGGGTCTTCGTTCCAGGCGTAATCCTTGGCGATGCGGGCCTGATCCCCGACCGTGCCGAATTTCGGGGCATAGTCGGTGAAATCGAGCTGGCCTTTGTTGACCACGGCGACCAGAACGCCTCCTTGGGCGACAAATTCTTCGGCCCCGTCACTATCTTCAAACGAGTGCAGCACGGCTCCGGTCGCCGCATCGACGGCAGACACCGGCGCATCGATTCCGAGAGTCACATAAACGCGGTCGCCGATCGCAACCAGGCGGCGAGCGAGTTGCGTGGGACCGCTCTTGAGCGGCCACAGATGATTTTGCCAGGTGTCGATTCGCTGCTGCCAGAGAACGGTGCCGTTGAAAGCATCGCGAGCAATCAGCGTCCACTTGGGCGGCGTTTGGATCGAGATGCGCGAGCCCTCGTCCATGATATAGATGACGCGGCCGTTGGCGGAAACCAAGGCACTCATGCTGGCCATGCGGTCGTGATGCCGGGACCAGCGCGGGCTGCCCAGCCACTGCAAATGCTTCGGCGGACCGACGACGTCGTCGTGGGCCACGGCATTGCCGCCGGAATCGTGCAGGTAGTGGGTCCACTCGTCGATATTCTTCGGACGCGGTTTGACAACCTTTTTCCAAGTATCTCCTGCTCGGAAATAGGCGACGCCGTTTGGAACCAGAACCCGCATCACCTCCTCAAGGTCAACGCCGTCTAGGTCGTCTGCCACTACGAGATTGACGAAGTTATCGACGTAGGGAAGCTTGTTGTCGCGAAGTTGGTCGATGCTGACGTCGCCGTAGATGTCCCGCGATTTGACGTAGTCGCGCGCTTTTTCAACGGCCGCCGGATCGCGATCGAGGCCCTGGACCTGGATGCCATCGGAGTTTCGCAGCGCCGCCGTCAGCCGGCCATCGCCAACGCCGAGATGAACGATGATGCCGCCCTGAGTTTTTGTGGCATCGAGGATTTCAGCCGCTTGCTGGCTGGGCTCTGCGGACTGCTGAGCAGAAGCCGAAAGGGAGACGAACGCAATGAAAAGCACCGCCAGGCAGGCGGAGCTCAATGCGGTGAAGGAAAGCCGAAAGCGGATGGTCATCGTCGAGTCCTGTGCCTGGGTCAAACCGTTTAGGGTCGCGAGCGGAATAATACCACTGACCGAGCTGAAGGAATGTGATTGGGAAGGGCAGATGAACAGGAGGAAACAGAGATAACAGAGGAGGCAATTAACAGAAGGTAGCAGAGGAAGCAAAGGATGCAGAAGTAGTTTGTTGCTGGCTTTGCGCTTCTGTTTTCTTCGGTTGGCTCTGTCCTGTGGGGAGTTATGGCGTTCTGAATCCTTCGCGTCGTTGGTTGGAATGTTCAATGATGACCCGCGGAGGGGTGTGGAATCAAGACCCATCGAGGGCGTGCGGGAAGCTTTCGCGGCGCGTGGGGGCGGGGGCTTTTCCGGGATGTTGAAGTACCGGGGGACTTACGTCCCCCGCTCGCCGTCGCGGCGGAATGGCGGAGGAGGCAGCGGCGCAATAGACTGTAGTTCTTGGGGATTTTGGAGTCGGACGTGCATCGAAATCAATCTTGTCGCTATCTATTCAGCCTGGCGCCGATGGCTTTGGCCGGTTGGGCGTTGTTGGGCGCGGCGATCGCTTCGGCGTGCACGGTTCCGGTGTTTCGCTATGCGTTGGAACGGTGGGAGAGCGATCGGCTGCTGGTCGTCGTTTTTCATGCGGGGGAGCTTACTTCTGCTCAAGATTTGGCTGTTGCGGAGGTGGCGCAGCGGTCGTCGCTCGTTGGCGGGCCGCTGAATATTGAAGTGCTGCGTTACGATGTGACCGCGACGCCCGAGGCGGGATTGATCAGCGTGCAGCCGCCGGCTGAGAATCAGCCGTTGCCTTGGGTTCAGATTCGAGGGGCCTCCAAGGGTCGGCAGACAGCGATTCGCTGGCAGGGGCCGCTCGCGGAGGTGGTGAAGCAGTCTGGTCTATTCGATTCGCCGGCCCGCGGCGAGATTGTGCGGCGAATGCTGAAGGGTGATTCGGCGGTATGGCTGCTGGTGGCCCCCGAGGAGCAATTGGAGGGACTAAGCCAGCAATTGCAGGCGAACCTGGATGCCGCGACGCCGGCACTTACGCTTCCCCAAGGCATCGGACTGCCAGGATCGGAACTGTACTCGCAAATTCCGCTGGAAATTCGCTTCTCGGTGTTGCCGGTATCTCATACCGATGCGAAGGAACAGACATTCTTGAGGATGGTCGGCTCAGCTGCCGAAGAATGGCGCCCGGATACCGCCTATGTGATTCCAGTCTTCGGCCGCTGCAGAGCGCTAGATGTGTTTCCTTATGCCGATGCCAATGAAGCGCTAATTGAAGACGTTGGCAACTTTCTCTGTGCAGCCTGCTCCTGCCGTGTGAAGCAGGCGAATCCCGGATTCGATTTGTTGGCCTCCGTCAATTGGAACGAGCGGCTGTTCGGGGAATCGATTCCCGAAGAATTGCGTGAGATGACGGAAACGAATAACGCAATCGGCTCCGGTGGATCGCCCAATCCCACAACTGAATACCTGACGATTCCATCGGGGGATGAACGAGCCCAGACCGGCGATCAAGCGGCGACGACACCGGAGGCAGAACGGCTGAACGTAGCAGCTCAATCTGTGGCAAGTCGGCCCACCGAATTTAGCGGCCCAATTGACCCTACCGTAGTTCGCCAAACTCCAAGCTGGCCAGACGCGTGGCTGCTGCTGGGGGTTCTCACTTTTGTTGGCGGCGGCCTACTTGTCGGCGTCCTCTATTTGAGGCGGTAGCCGGATCGAATTGTGTTGTGCTGGCAGTTTGCAAAGACGACAGAGATGGATGGCAAATGAGCTGTAGGATGGCAATATCGGAAGCACATTTTCGCAATGGCTTGATGGCCATGGCGGTCTTTGGCGCTCTGGGGTCGCAGCCGATCAGCGGTTTCGCTCAAACATCGGTGGAGGGAGAGCCCGCAGCGCTTAAGACGGACGCCGAGCAATTCTTTCGTGATCATGTGGCGCCGTTTGTCAAAAACTATTGCTTAAGTTGCCACTCCAGCAAGCGACCGACGGAGGCCGGACTGAACTTTACTCCGGCGCTCAAGAATCCTGGTGACGCGGCATTTAGCCAACCGTGGAAAAAAGCCGTCGCCAGGGTGAAGGCGCATGACATGCCGCCGGAATACGCGGACAAGCAGCCCCCCGATGCGGATCGGCAAATGTTCGTCGATTGGCTGGCAAGGGTAAAGTTTCTCAGCCGCAAGGATCCGGGGCTTTTTGTCATCCGGCGATTGACCAAAACGGAGTACGGTAACACCTTGCATGACCTGCTTGGCGTGGATGCCGCAATTGCTGGCGGTTTGCCAGACGAGGTCAGCGGCGAGGGTTATCTCAATTCGCTATCACCCTTGCAGCTGGAGCACTATCTCGCGATCGCCGATAAGGTGTTGGACCAGATTCTAGCGCGTGAGGGTGCCCCGCCTACGGACATGCAAAGGCGGCTGTTTGGTGAGCCGCCTGCACTCGATGCTGACGCACGGTTGACGGCGCGCGAGATCGCCCGGTCGCTGGCGCGGAAGGCCTACCGTCGGCCTCCGGCGGAGGCGGAAATTGATGTCCTGCTGGAGGTGTTCGACCTGGGAAGGCAAAATAATCTCTCGTATGGGGGGTCGCTGCGATTGATGCTCAAGGCGATCCTTGTTTCACCTCAATTCCTGTTTATTACGCCGGCAGAAGAAGCTCAACCAGACGCAGAGATCGTCCGTCTCGATGACTATCAGCTCGCATCACGTTTGTCCTATCTATTGTGGGCGACCATGCCGGACGATGAGTTGATGGCGCTGGCGGACAGCCGGAAGCTCAACGAGCCGCCGATTCTTCAGGCGCAGGTGAAGCGTTTGCTGGAGGATTCGCGCTCGCGGGCGCTGTTCGATGGATTTGGCGCGCAGTGGCTGGGACTCAACGATTTGGCAGGTAAGACCTTCGATACTTCGCAGTTTCCCCAGATGACCGGCCAGATGCGCTCGGCAATGTATGACGAAGCCCGTCTCGTTTTCGACAGCATCGTGCGTGAAAACCGAAGCGTTATGAGTTTTGTCGATTGCGATTACACGTTCCTCAACGAGACGCTGGCCACGATTTACGGCCTGGAAGGAAGCGTCACGGGATCTGAGATGCGTAGGGTTACGTTGAGCGATGACAATCGAGGCGGAATATTAGCGATGCCCGGCGTTCTCGCGGCGACATCATTCCCGAACCGTACCAGCCCCGTCAAACGCGGTGTGTGGGTGCTGGAGCAGGTGCTCGGCGACAATGTTCCGCCGGCGCCGCCGGATGTTCCTGCCTTGGAAAAACAGGACCAGAAGGCGATTGCGAACCTAACCTTGCGCCAGCGCACCGAGTTGCACCGCACGAATGCTGTCTGTGCGAATTGCCATCAGACGCTCGACCCCATCGGGTTCGGCCTGGAGAATTTCGATGCCATCGGGCGGTGGCGCGATCGCGAAGAAAACGGCAGTGTGATCGATGCTTCGGGTGAGCTTCCGGGTGGAAAGCGTTTTTCAAGCCCCAAAGAACTAAAAGCCATCGTTGCCGGACGCGTCGATGATTTTTCTCGCAACCTTGTGGAACGACTGCTGGCTTATGCCTTATGCAGAAGGCTGGAAGGTTATGATGAAATCGTGGTGGATGGTTTGATGCAAGACATCGCCGCGGATGGGTACCACATGCAGGCGCTCATCGGTGCGATCGTGACCAGTTATCCATTCACGCATCGCCGCATTCCGGAAAAGGGCTCGGAAAAAAGGACGTCCAATGACTAAGAGCGGACTAAATCGTCGTACCTGCCTGCAAGGGATGGGAGCTGCGCTTGCCCTGCCGCTTTTGGAGGTCATGGGCTTTGCAGAAACGAATGAGGGCAAGACATCCAAGCCGCCGGTCCGGCTGGGCTTCATGTATATGCCTCATGGCGTGATCATGGATCAGTTCTGGCCCGCGGATGCGGAAAGTTTCCTGTCATCGCCGCCGCCAGCGTTGGAATCGCTGCGGCCTGTGCTCGACCAGTGCCTCCTGATGAAGGGAATCTCGGGAGTTCCGATCTCTCCCTATAACGGCGCTCCGCATGCACTCGAACTATCGACCTGGCTGACGGCGACTTTGCCGAACCCAGACAAGCGGAACGAGATCGACATCGCGATTTCCGCGGATCAAGTTGCCGCGAATTACGTGGGAGCCTTCACGACGCTACCGTCCTTGGAACTGGCGACGATGCCACAAACGTGGAAGGAAAACCAGGAAGGGCTGAATGAGGCGTATTACTCGCACTGCAGTTTTCGATCCCCCACGCAGCCTGTTCCTGCCGAGATCAATCCGCGGAATGTGCTGAATCGCTTATTCAACACGAAGGAACAACAGGGCGGTGGCGGCGGTTCGAACCAGATGAGTTCTCTCGACCAGCAAATGTTAGACCTTGTTCTGGGCGGCGCGCGGCAGCTGCGCCAGACGTTGCCTGCAATCGATCAGCGGAAACTGGATGAATACCTGGACAGTGTCCGCTCGGTGGAACGACGCATCGCCGCCATCGAGTCCCGCCAACAAGAGGCAGCTTTAGAGAAAGCCGGCATCCGATCCAGCAAACGCAAGGATTCCAATTCGCCGCTCATCGAAATCAAGATTCCCGAAGGAGACAAACGCAGCGAGTACATGCAGGTGATGTGCGATCTCGCCGTGCTGGCGTTTCAGACAGACACGACGCGTGTTTGCACCTATATTGGCTCGACGCCGAACGGTGTTTCCTATCCGGAGCTCGGATTCAATCACCAACATCACTCTCAGACCCACCACAACAACGAGCCAGATAAAGTCAGTAAAGTTGCAGCCATCACAGCATTTAATATCGAGCAGTTCGCTTACATGGTGAAGAAGATGCACGGCCTGCGGGAAGGCGACGGTACGCTGCTGGACAACTGCATCATGATGTGGGGGTCCGGCCTTGAGGACGGCAACAAGCACACCCGGCAGAACCTGCCTTTCATCATCGCCGGCAGGGGAGGCGGTTCCATTCATACGGGTCGTTTCCTGCCAGAAACCCGTGGAAATCAGGGAGACCTGCTCACCACATTGCTTACCTGTGCCGGCATACCCGTGGACCGCCCAATTGGGAACGCGACGAAACAAATGAAGGAGATGTGCGTCGAGTCTGATAGCTGATGCGCGGTCGCCGGTCCGCGTCCGAACCCACCCTCGCCGATAATTAGTCTGCTTGGACCTGCCCTATTTCTCCGCAGGGAGGCCGAAGCTGCGATTCAGCAGCCGAGCGGAGTTGCCGCCGACGTAGATTTGTAAAGCACTGCGACGAGCGTATACGGATGCCACCTATTTCGCCGATGCGGCCTTCCACGCAGCGCGCTGGAGCGCCGTAGCATTGGTGTCGGTGAGCCCCAGGAAAGCTGGCTTTATGCCAGTTGGATTCTGTCGAAACAGAACGGCCAGAAATACGCAGGCGGCCAGATAGGATCCAGCGAGAGATGGATGGCTTTGGTCTGTGGCGTATAGGGGCGGCGTTTTCCTGGTGGCACAGTATTTCTGCCAGGCTGCACCTACCGGAACGACAATGGCGCCGAGTTCCTTTCCAAGAGCGTTCGACAAACAGCATTTTGCTTGTGAGTGCCTTGGATTTGCGTGCCATAATGCCCCTTGCGCTCGCAATATTAAATCAATTCCTGCTGCCGGATGGAACGAGTTAAACGACGCGCAACCTCGCTACCGATTCGCTCGAAACCGCAACCGTAAATCCGCAGCGATAGCTGATCAGCAATTGCAGCTGATTTTGGTGGCGCTAGCCGCTTTGTGATCGAAATGGTGTACTTTAGGGAATTGATCTTGCCGATCATTGTCTGCTCGCGGTCGAACACCTTTCAGGAGCTAGTGCATGGCGCATAAACCGACCAATGTATTTTTCCGAAATCACGAAACGGGCTGGTGCAGCCACGCCACAGTTGTCATCAGCGACATTGCCGAGTTCAAACGCAAGCACCATGCGGTGGATCTGCCAATCGTAGAGCGCAAAGCGGGCGTCGCGAAGGATTCGCATTGCCCCAAAAAATGCACAGCCACGACGGTGCTCGAGGGCCAACTGACTGTTTTTATTCCCGCGCCGAATGGGCACAAGTTCGTCGTACTCGAAGAGGGTGAGACGGGAATCTTCATGGATTATGAAGCCGGAAAGCCTCATGACGCCTACGAGGGCCACGGCTCGATTGCGGGGCGTTTTGGTGTGAAGCTGTTGCCGTCGGAGCTCACCGACGAGCCGAATCTGAATGCGTACGGCTTCGCGCCTGTATAAAACGAAGATGGTTGCGGATGTTGAAATCCTCGAATGATTCGAATGAAGCGCCGACACACGCCCGTTACCTGGTGTTGACCTTGGCGTTGGCTTTGGTCGCCATTGCCTATCTGGACCGCGCCCGACGGGGTTGCGGCGCGGTTGCGGTCGGCCGGGGCACCCAAAGCGGATCTGGAACGTGCGCTTCGTCGATGTACTTTTTAAGTTTGTCAACGATATCGGGATGTTCCGAAGCCACATTCGACTTCTCGCCCAGATCGGTTTTCAGGTTGTGCAGTTCTGTCTTGCCGTTGACGATGACTAGTTTCCAATCTCCCGCGCGGACCGCCTGCTTGTATCCTTGTTCATAGAATTCCCAGTACAAGTATTCATGCTCCTTCTGCTTCTCTTTCTTTCCGAGCAGCGTCGGAGCGAAGCTGATGCTGTCCAACCCCGAAGGAACCTCCAAGTTTGCAATCTCACACAATGTGGCCATAACATCGCCGTGATAAGCCACATGGTCCGTCACGGTTTCGGGTTTGATGCGCCCCGGCCAACGAACGATCATCGGTACGCGGATGCCCCCATCGTTCAACGAACGCTTAATGCCGCGGAGCGGACCTGAAGAATCGAAAAATGCCGGATCGTTGTTGCCTTCCTTGTGCGGCCCGTTGTCGCTGGTGAAGAACACCATGGTGTTATCGTCCAATTTGTGCTCCTTCAGCTTGGCGAGAATCGTTCCGACATCGTGGTCCGCGCGGGAGATCATCGCCGCCAACCCTTTTTGTGAGTCCGGCCAGTCCAGGTCCTTATACTCGCCCAGGCTGGGAATTTCATTGGGGTTCTTGCCCGCCTTGCGTGCTTCCCCGTTGGCGTGTGGCAACGTCGTCGGAAAGTACAGGAAAAACGGTTTGTCCTTAACTGAGTCGAGGAACTCCAGGGCAGCCTTGAGGATGACATCCGGAGCGTACTCCTCGCGAACCACTGCCACGCCCATTCCCGATCCGCCGACGCCCCTACGTCCTCCCTCAAGCACGTTCTTAAGTGGAAACCGTTCGCCATCCTTAATCAGATACGGGGGATAATAATTGTGAGCATGTCCGTGCGAGAGATAGCCAACGAATTCATCAAAACCCTGCTTAGACGGCAATCCGGCGCCCTCCTCACTCCCCAGTCCCCATTTACCGAACATGCCGGTGGAATAACCGCCGGCTTGAAGGATCTTCGCGATAGTCAGATCTTCGGGCCGTAGGTTCCCGTTCCCCCCGTTCCCTCGGATGCGGGCATGCCCGGTGTGCCGACCTGTCATGAGCACGCAACGGGAAGGTGCACAGACCGCTGAGCCGGCATAATAATCGGTGAACCGGATGCCTTCGCGCGCCAGGCGGTTGATGTTGGGAGTCTTGATCTGATTTTGCCCGTAGCAGCCGATTTCACCATAGCCAAGATCATCGGCCATGATGAACACGATGTTGGGGCCTCTCGCATCCGCAAATCGCAAAAGGGATGTGAGCAGCAGCGTGAAAAGTGCCCAGCGGAATCCAGTCGTCAACATGGCGAATATCTTCGAAAGGGGCAGAGGTTTGGCGGAAGCGAAGTCAGGCAGCCGAATTCCAAGGAACACCTGATATCGCTCCCGCAGTGTATCTTGGTTCCGAGGGAAATTGAATGTTAAGGGTCCGGCGACATCGCCGAATTTCAACCAGCGAAAGCTCCGTTAATCAGTCTGAGACAGTCGATTCCAATCAGCCCTTTCAGCAAGGTGCAGCGATGCGATTTACGAGGTTCAGCCCTGCGTTTGTGGTGTGCTTAATGGGCTTCTCGTCGGTTTGCCGCGCTGCCGACATTGCATCACCGGCTCCCGAAGCCGGGAGCCTGGCAAAAAGAAAGCTGATCCTTGAGAAACTCCAACGACGCCTGTTGCCGGTAACGAAAGGTGACGCATTCAACGACTTTTTGAAACGGGAAGGCGAGCTACCTCCTGACTTCGACTTGATGCCGTCGCAGTTTTTTCTGCCCGATCCGATGAGTTGGATCGAGCAAGGGCAGGCCAGGCGAGCAACGCTCGCGAACTGGCCGCAGCGTCGCCAGCAAATCGCGGAGCTGACTGAAAAGTGGCTGCTCGGCACCGCTCCACCTCCGCCCGGAAATGTCGTCGGAGAGATTTTGGACAAGACGACTGTTGACGGCCAGGAAATCTGGAATGTTCGTTTGTCGTTCGGGCCAAATCAGGCTGCGAAGCTCGGCGTCAAGCTGTATCTCCCCAAGAACAAGACTCCGTCGGGGATTTTTCTGTGCGACAGCGAACGGTATCAGTCCTGGGTGAAGAAAGCGATGGACGGCGGATTTGGCTTCGCCGTGCACAGTGCCAGCGATGGCCGCGATCAGTCGCTGGCGTATCACGAGCTGTTTGGAGACTACGACTGGTCCGCCTTTCGCCGCCGGGGCTGGAGCGCCAGCCGGGTGCTGGACTGGCTGATCACGCTGCCGTTTGTCGATCCCGCGCAGGTTTATATCGGTGGCCATTCGCGATCTGGCAAAGTAGCAATGACGGCAGCGGCGTTTGATCAGCGGTTCGCGGGAGTCATCGCCTCCAGCCCGGGGAGCGGCGGTTCAGTTCCCTACCGCTATTGCGATGGATATTATTCCGGCGAATCGCTGGAACATTTAACGCGCCGCTTTCCGGATTGGGTTCATCAGCGTGCGAGACTATTCTGCGGCAATGAAGACAAGCTGCCGGCGGACAGCCATTTTCTTTACGCCTTAATCGCTCCCAGGCCCATCTTGATGAGCACGGCCACCGAAGACTCGGTGGAATCGTCGTGGACCGTCGAGCAGGTGTATCAGACGATCAAGCCGGTTTACGATCTGCATCAGCTCGGCACGAACCAGGTTCTGCGTTACCGGGCGGGCGGACACACCATTACCGGCGACGAGACGCCAACCGCCTTCAGCAATTTTTTGCTGGCAGCCCGGCGCGGTTCGCCGCCGCTATCCGAAGTAATTCCCTATCGGCCGCTGCATCCTTGGGACTACGTAGCTTGGGCGGCGCGCAATCCAGTCAACGTCTTGGAATTCCCGCGGGTGAATCCGCAAGCGTCCCTGCTCCCGCCCGATCTTTCGCTCACTCCAGCCGCCAGACGCCAGCAAGTGACAGAGAAAGTCCAGTGGCTACTGGGCGATAAGACTCCCTATCGCAAAGTCTCTCCGAACAAAGACATCTCCAAAATGTCCATCTTCACGCAGCGGCACTTCACGAAGATGCTCGATGCGGCCGACGGAGTTCCACCACCACCGCCGACTCGCCGCGGTCCTCCCGCCGCTAAAGGCGACGCTGAAGAGAACGAGCCCGCTCCGCCGACGCGTTCGCCTGCCAAATCCAACTTCACAGCGACAATTGTCACTTTTGGTGACGGCATTCCCGGCTGCCTATTTGAGCCAAAGAAAGAACAAAACCGTCCGCTTGTTATCTGGCTGTCGGCGTTTGAAACGGCCCAGGGATATTCGCCAGGACATCGACTGACCGAATACAGCCCTGCGGCTTTGCTGCAGGCAGGTTACCCCGTCTTTACGTATGACCCCATAGGCACATCGTTTCGCCAGAAAGAACGCCAGGAGTTCTTCTCCAAATATCCTGACGCCTCATTGATGGGCAAGATGGTGTGCGACGCACGACATGCGATTGACGCCGCAATCGAGCTTAGAAAATCGCCGCGGCCGATTTGCCTATATGGCTTCGCAATGGGCGGCACGGTCGCCATTCTGACCGCGGCAATGGATGACCGTGTCCAAGCGATAGCCGCGGTCAGCGGATTCACCCCGCTGCGCACCGACACGGCGGATCGACGAACCGGCGGAATCGCGCGGCTCAGTCATCTTTACGGCTGGCTGCCTAGCCTAGGAGCATTCATCGGTCATGAAGATCGAATCCCGGTTGATTACAACGAGATTCTGGCGTGCATTGCGCCCCGCAAAGCGCTGCTTATCGCGCCCACTGAAGATCGCTATGCCGTGTTAGGTGAAGTTCGCGACACAGTCGAGTCTGCTCGGCAGGTGTACAAGTCGCTGGGAGACGAACGGGGAATCGAATTGCTGACACCTTTCGAGGAAATTCGTTTGACGCAGGGCATGCAAGAGCAAGTCATTGATTGGCTGGGACGCCAGTTCCCACCAGGCAATGCTCGCTGATCCTGAAGTCCTAATCGTGGACCCTCACGGGGACCACGACAGCAGCCGGGGCTAACCTCAAACCGGGAGACTTACATGATTCGCCTCTCTATGGCCGTCTTGTTGACGACCGGCTTCGCGTCGCTTGCCCCGGCCGCGGATGTCGCGTCCGTCGGCAGCGCCACGAAACCCAACGTCATCGTTTTTCTATCGGATGACGTCGGTTGGGCCGAATTCGGCTTCCAAGGCTGCAAGGACATCCCCACGCCGAACATCGACTCGATTGCGAATGGCGGCGTCAGATTTACTAACGGTTACGTGGCGGCCACGGTCTGCAGCCCCAGCCGTGCGGGTCTAATGACAGGTCGCTATCCCACGCGATTCGGCCACGAGTTTAACGGCGGCGGCGGCGAAGGGGGGGCCGGTAAGGCCGCCAAGAGCGGCAAGGGCGTGGACGCCTTCGGGCTTCCGCTCACCGAAACCCTTTTCCCGCAGCGGATAAAAAACCTTGGTTATGCCACCTGCTGCATCGGCAAGTGGCACCTCGGCGGCGCCAAGGAATATCTTCCCATGGCCCGCGGATTCGACGAGTTCTATGGCACCGTCGCCAACACCACGTATTACAACCCGCCGCAGTTCATCGACAGCCGCAAAAGCCCGGAAGTGGAGGCGGTTAAGGATCCGAATTTCTACACGACGGACGCCTATCGTGACCGAGCGATCGACTATATCGGCAAGCAACAAGGAAAACCGTACTTTTTGTACTTGCCATTCAACGCCGACCACGGCCCGCTGCAGCCTGCGGCGCCGAAGAAGTATATGGACCGATTCCCGGACATCAACGATGAGAAGCGTAAAGAATTCGCCGGCGCAATGGCCGCACTGGATGATGCCGTGGGCGCTGTGCTGCAGAAGGTGCGCGACATGGGCCAGGAAGAAAATACGCTGATCATCTTCTTCTCGGACAATGGCGGCCCGACCTGGCAGACGACAGCCAGCAACCTGCCCCTCCGCGGTTCCAAGGGGACGACGAGCGAGGGAGGCACCCGCATTCCCTTCTGCATGCAGTGGAAGGGAAAGATCCCGGCAGGCAAGGTGTACGAGCAGCCGATCCAGAACCTGGACGTGCTGCCAACAGCACTGACCGCCGCGGGCGGCAAAATCGACCCCGCTTGGAAGCTCGACGGCGTGGACCTGATGCCATACATCACTGGCGCAATTGCCGCCAAGCCGCACGACGCGCTCTACTGGCGATTCGGCGAGCAGTGGGCGATTCGCAAGGGCGACTGGAAGCTTGTGGCTTCGCAAGCCGACAGAGCCGAATTGAAACCCCGGCTTATCAATCTCGCCGAAGACATCAGCGAGGCCAGCGACCTCTCCCACAAAAATCCGGAGAAGGTGAAGGAACTCCAGAGCCTATACAAGATCTGGAACGATGAGCAGCACGAGCCAATCTGGGGAGCTTTGGGCACGGGGCTTCAAAAGAAGAAGGCCAAGAATAAGAAATGATGCGATGGACAGCGGAAAAGAATTTTTCCGGTAATCGCATTCTGGCTCGGCAGTAGGCACTGGTCTCCGGTGAGCAGGGCAGTTCAGTCAACGAAGTGCTCCAAAGTCCAGACTTTGGCGGTCGGATGGCGGTCAAATCGGGGTCACATACTAGTCTGGCCGAAGAAATGTTTGAGGATGAACTTTTCCTGGGCGTCGCCCGGCGGCTTGTTGCCACCGTGAAAGAAATGATTTTCGATTCCCAGTTCATCCAGTTTTTCTTTCAGCAGGAGGCCGAACGCCGGATTGTGGATCAGTTCGCCCCGCGGCGTCTCTTTAGGCAGAGGTAGCGGCTCAAGCGGAATTCCATACGTCATGAAGATCGGCGGATCGTCCGGGGTGACATGATAAATGGCAGAGATTTCGCGAGCCTTCTCTCGTGAAAGACCAACCGCTGCACCCGCCGGCGCGTCGTATGGATAAACACGCTCGCGGAACAACTCCATGTCGTTGAACGTCTGCCCCGCGCCGGCGATCACGAAGCACAGCCGGCTGGATTCGCGGAGAACCGGATCGTCGCTGGTGGGGTCGGCAATGTCGTCGTGATAGGCGAGCCAGGTTGAGACGTTCGCGCCGAGCGACGTCCCTGTGGCGGCGACGCGTTTGGGATCGAGGTTGAATTCGGTCGCCTTGTGCCGCAAAAACTGGATCGCGCGGCCGGCGTCGTGCATCGGCACGGGAAAAGGAAACTGATTATTCGGGCGGTAATTGACCGCCGCCGCGGAGATGCCGTTCTTCAGGCAAAACATCAGCAGCCGATTTCCTCGGTACATCAGCTTGTCGCCGCCCCCGCCATGAAAGAACACCAAGATTGGCGTCGACTGGTCGGACCTGGCTTTCCAGAGATCGAGCTTTAGCCGCTCGTGGCTGCCATAGGAGACATCTTCGAGATCGGGACGCGGGCCAACGTCTTTGTCATAGGTCTTTGTTCTTGCTGGCGAGTCTTGTGATGGCGCCTTCGGAGCGGTTGCAGTGTTGGCGGAATCGCTGTTTTTCAGCGATTCGGGCGTCGCGGGTGCGTCGGCTGTCGATGCGACCTTCTTCGCTGGCCTGATTTTACGAAGGTAAGCGCGGGCCTCGCCCGCGGTGAGCTTGCCATCTTTGTCGGTGTCAGCATCGGGATAACGCTGAAGCAACTGCTGAAGCCGCGCGCCATTCAGGTCAGCCTGAGCGAGGGCCGCCGAATGGGCGACATTGATAACCGTTACCACGACCATCGCACCCCACGCAAACCGGCATCGACTGAGTTTCATGAAGCAGTTCCTCCCTTAATCAAAAAGCGAATCACTCGCCGGACTCGTGAAGCGTTATTGAAACTGGACGGCCCACCGTGTGGCGGATTGATTGGCCGCTCGGATCGCGGCTCATCCGCGAAGCGGCTGCACTCGGTCCGCGCGACATCGTCGCACCACTCGGCAAAATCGGCGCTGAAGAAGTCGGGATTGCGCGTGTCTCGCTCCCGCGAGAGCGGCAGGGGAGTCATGCAAAGACTTCCCGCACGACTTCGCCCCCTTCGATAATCTTCACCGGGCGAGTGCCGGCCATGTTCTCGCGCTGGGGATCGATGCCGAGGGCATGATAGATCGTGGCGAAGAGGTCCTGCACTTTGACGGGACGCTCGGCTACTTCTTTGCCGTCTTTGTCGGTGCTGCCGAGGATGAAGCCTCGCTTGATGCCGGCGCCGGCGAGCGCGACAGTAAATGCCTGCGGGTAGTGGTCGCGGCCGACCTTGGGATTGATTGACGGCGTGCGGCCGAATTCGCCCATCCAGATGACGAGCGTTTTGTCGAGCATGCCGCGGTCCTTCAAGTCGGCGATCAATGCCGAATAGGCCGGGTCGTTGATCGCCGCGAGCCGATGGTGCTCGTCAAAATTGTTCTGGTGGCAATCCCAGCCGAGCCGCGTTTCAGCGCCTTGAGCGCTATTGGCGATTTCGACGAAGGTGACGCCCGTTTCGATCAGCCGGCGGGCGAGCAGGCAGGCTTGCCCAATTGGCGTCCGACCGTAACGATCGCGAAGGCTGTCTTTTTCCTGACTCACGTCGAACACTTTGCGGCGCGGGCTGGTGACGAGACGAGCGGCGGAGTCGATAAGGCCGCGGTTTTCGGTGACCAATTCCGCCGCTCCGCGATCGGCAAAGCCGCGATCGACGGTATCGACGAGGCCCAGTCGCCGCTGGAAACGAGTCACATCGACGCCGTCGGGCAATTCGGTGTTCGTTGGCATACGGCTGGGGTCATCGACCACGAACGGCGCATAGGCGACCGGCAGATAGCCCACGCCGAACGGTCCGCCGGCTGAGCCGGGACCTGCGCCGCCGATATTGACGAAGTGGGGCAGATCGAACTGTGGATCGCCGAGTGCCTGAGCCACGGTGGAACCGAAGTTGGGATATTTGACGACGGCGCTGGGGGCGAAGCCGGTGTGCATCAAGTACTGAGCGCGGACATGATTGCCTTCCTTGGCGGTCATCGAGCGGATGAGCGTGATGTCGTTGAGCTGAGCCGCGGTTTGGGGCCAATCTTCGCCGAATTGGATGCCGGGAATGACGGTGTCAATCGTTTTGGTTGGGCCGCCGGCTTCCGTGCCCGGCTTGGGATCGAATGTTTCGTATTGGCTGGGACCGCCGTTGTGAAACAGGAGAATGCAGGCCATGCCGCGCTTGCGGAGCTCTTCGGCCTGCACGCGGGCCGCGTCTTTCCAGCTCAAAGCGGAAATGCCGGCCGCGCCAATGGCGACATCGCGCAGAAAAGTGCGTCGGCTGTAAACGCCGTCGCGATTCGTTTGCAAATAGAGGTCTTGGATCAACATGGAACGGGCTCCGCCGATTTACAAACCAGCCGGGAGCAAACTTGCTCCCGGAGAACTACTAGTAAACGCTTAGCTCGAATACTCCGGGACCAGGATTGGTCCCGGCTAGGTGTTGCGTTAGTGCTTGATCCGGAACTCAGCCGAGTTGACTAGTGCCCACATCAAGTCTTCAAGGGCTTCGTTGCGGTTGCCAACCTGCTTTATGTAGTCGCGGCAGGAGCCGAGTTCCGATTCGCTCGGCCGCCGGCTAAGCACCTGTAGATAGACTTGCTGGATCGCATCGTCCGGCTGTGGATATTTTTCGATAATCTTCGCCAGCACTGTGTCGCCCGTCGCTTTGATCTGCGCATTGATCGCGGTGTTGTTGAGGATCATGAGCGTTTGAGCGACTGAGGGCTCGACTTCGTTCGCACCCGCGGTCGGATCGAAGTCGAACTGCCGCTTGAAAACGGTGAAGAAATCGGGGTCGCGAATGCGGTCGAGCACTTGCCGGAGGCCTTCGGGCAGCGGTGTTTTTTCCGCAAAGGTCCCGACAGCAACTGCGAGCGAGTCCCACAGTTCCTCGCCCCGCATTCGCTGTGGATACGAGCCCGCAAAATGCGTGTGCGTGTGCCGTGTTTCGCCGAAGCGAATTTCGCGCTGATAGGCCTGGCTGCCGGTGATGGTGGCGAGGAGCTCTTTGATATTGAAATCGCTGGCGGCGAACGCGACCGCTAGCGCGTCGAGCACTTCAGGAAAAATCGCCTCTTGCGAAGGACCCAGATTATCGACCGGCTCGACGAAGCCGCGGCCCATCAGCTTGCCCCAGGTCCGGTTGACGAATGCCTTGGCGAACCAAGAACTGGCAGTCACTTCACGGGCCAGGGCCTCGCGGCGGGTCAGATCGTCTTGACCTTGAGGCAATTCCGATCCTGTCAGAAAGAAACGCGGATGCACGACAGTGGTCTTGCTCGTGTCGTACTTATCGGGCATTTCATATTCGCCCCTGGCCAGACTTGTCAGCTTTAGGCCGCGAGCCTGCGAATCGCCGGTGGGAAGCGCCTGGACGTCGTTCAGTCGCGCGTAGTACGCGGCCAACTCGTGGAACTGTTGCCGCTTCCAGATATCGGTCGGATGATCGTGGCATTGGGCGCATTCGAGCTGGATGCCGAGGAACAGGCGTGTCGTATCGACGGCGCGGCCGACTTCGGCATCTTTGCCACCATGGCACAGCATCAACCCCACGTTGCCGTCTTCCGATTCGCCCGGTGCATAGATCACGCCCTGCGCAGCGATTAAGTTGTGCGTGACTTCGGCCCAACTGCGATTGGCGTTGAAGCGCTTGGCCAGCCACGCTTCCAGGGCGGCGCCGCGGTGCAGCTCGAAGATCACTTTCGTGCTCGACGCCTTCGACTGCATCGCGTCTTTCCAAAAATGGCCCCAGTAGCGGCCAAACTCTTCCGTGGCCAGCAGGCGATCAACCGCCCGGGCTCGTTTGCTCGGATCGGCCGTGCTCAAAAAGGCTTCGATTTCTGCAGCGGTCGGCAGCCGGCCAGTCAGGTCGAGCGTCACGCGGCGGAGGAAGCCAGCGTCATCGAGAATCGCGGCGACTTCTCGACTTTCGGCGGCTTGCTGTTCCGCGAGCAGCTTGTCGAGGCTGACTGGCGGCAGCGCGGCTTGCTCGCCTGATTTCCAGCCGCGAGGTTCGAGGACAACGGGCGGCTTGGGTGGGGCGGCCTCGGTCGCTGGTTTTGACGAGTCGCTCGCCGCTGAGGGCGCGGCATCCGGCGTTTCGAGCTTGCGCAGCTCAGGCAGCGTTAAATCGCCGTCGTGGTTTTCGTCGTAGGTGCGATAGATCTGTGAAGCCAGCGCGCCCTTCACGCGGCCATTGCTGACGGTCTCGACGAATTTGCCAAACTCTTCGTCGCTAATTTTGCCATCGCCGTCAGCATCCATTTTGGTGTGAGCCGCGTCGAGCGGGCCCAGCAGGCGGGCCACAGCCCCGCCGCGATTGGCGGCTTTTTGCTTGCCTGCTTTTTGAGTCGCGGCTGGCGTCTGCGCATCGTCGGCAGACATGACCGCGCTAAGAAACGCGCCGCAAACAATCGTCAGCGCAACCTTCGCAGACATTAGACGCATGGCCTCACTCCTGAGAGCTGGGAGCAGCCGCCGGGCCGAATTCGTTAACGCACCATTGCGGATTGTGACGTTAGTGGACGCCGAAGTAAATTCCTTTCCTCAAAAACCGGGAAAAACGGCCCAGCCAAGCGGCGACCGTACAGTACACAGGTCAATTTTGTTGCGAGCGGCCATTGAGGGCTTAATAATCACGACCAAGCCCAATTGTTCGGTAATGGGAGATCGGCGATGTCCACAGCCAATGTCCGTGAGTTCTTACTGGTGTCACTTGCGTTCGTTGTGGCTCAGTCAACGGCGTGGGGCCAGGCGCCGCTGCCGCAAAAGTCGGCTGTGGACGTCGAGATCCAGCGCGACATCGAATATGCGAAAGTTGGCGAGATTAGCCTTAAGCTCGATTTCTACCGCCCCGAGACAGGCAGCGACCATCCGCGGCCTTGCGTCGTGTGGATTCACGGAGGCGGCTGGCGCAGCGGCAGCAAATCGGGCGGCGGGGTACGCTTGTCGTCGCTGGTATCGACCGGTGAATATGTTGCCGCGAGCATCGACTATCGCTTGCTCGACGTGGCAATCTGGCCAGCACAGATTTACGACTGCAAGGCGGCGATTCGGTATTTGCGGGCCAATAGCAAGTCGCTTGGCATCGATCCTGACAAGATCGGTGTGTGGGGCGCGTCGGCGGGCGGGCATTTGGCCAGCTTGCTCGGCACGTCGGGCGACGTGAAGGAGATCGAAGGCGACGTCGGAACAACTGGCGTCAGCAGTCGCGTGGCGTGCGTTGTCGATTTTTGCGGTCCGAGCGATTTTCGCTTGCCCGGCATCGGCGCGCCGCGGGCGAGTGACCAGATTAGCAACACATTCTTCGGCGGCCCGCTTAAAGACAAAGAAGAGGCCGCCCGCCAGGCCTCACCCGTCGCTCACGTCACTGCCGACGATCCGCCGTTTCTGATCATGCACGGCACGCAAGACAACACGGTCAACATCCGGCAAGCCGAACGGTTGTACGACGCCCAAAAACAGGCCGGCGCGAGCACAATCTTTGTGAAAATCGAAGGCGGCGGCCACGGCTTCGGCGGAAGCGAAGTGAATTCCCGCGTGAAGGCGTTTCTCGACAAGCATCTGCACGGCAAAGACGTGGCAATTTCCGATGCGCCGATTGAAGCCGCACCGACTGGTTCCAAGCCGACTGAATAAACGGCCAGCGCGAACTATTTCAGTCGGACCTTGTCGGAAACGGGCGGTTTACGGAGACAGCTAATTGGACTTAAGCAGGCTGGGAATGAATTTCTTGGCTACTTCGGTCGGCGCAGACGCGTTTGGTTTAGTCGAAAAAAGCGTCGTACCGGTACGTCCGCACGCGCCTTTTGCTGCTACGAATACTCACTGTGCAAATCTATACGGCAATGTTTAAGGGCCCGATGAATTACTACCAATAAGATTGACCATTAGCCAATCGCGCAGTCGCTCGGCGTTCGTGCTTGTGTTAGCTCCAACATGACTTCGATCTCGCTGATCCTATCCGTTGCAATGCGTTAATTTGCCTTCCCTTTCGTTGTCGCTTTTTTGATGACGGTTGGCTCCGACTGCGGCAACTGACTACGCCGCTGCGGCCAATCGGGCTGCGTTTCTGCTTTCACGGACCAGACCGTGACGTTGTCAAGTTCTACGGTTCCGCCCTTGGTTCCGCAAACTCCGAAGCCGGATTTCTCTTTGTCGAGAGATGCATGCTTGCCGTAGATGGTCGGCCCGTCGGCAAACTGAATCACAATCTCTTCGCCCTTGGTCTCCCCCAAGGCGTGATACCAGCGGCCGGGCTCGATCTTAAAGCTCGGCAACTTGGCCAGCAGCACGCTTTCCCCGTCGGCAGAGAGAGTTGCCTCTCCGCCATTGGACCACGTCAAGCGAGCCATGTGATGGCCGAATTCCAAAAAGGGAAAGCGCGGCGTCGGTTCGCCGCCAAGGAAGCGAACGTCGAATTGGATTAAAAAATCTCGCGGACAGGCCGGAATCGAGATTCGCGCCTCCAGGCCCTGGTGATCCTGTTTTTTGGCCTGAAACTCGGGCGGAGAGGGCCGTCCACGCAGCACGCCGTCTTCGATGACCCACTGAGTGCCCTGCCGCTTCGAATAGACATCTGAGGCGAGCGGTTTGGGCTGCGAATAATCCTCCTGCAAGATGATTTTATCTGGCACGGCCATGAGTGGTTTTAGCGATGCTGGCTCGGCGGCTACTTGCGAGTGCAAGTTGAAAAGCGGCGAAAGCAAAACGAGCGACAAACCGGCGCATAGCATTTTTCGATTGAGCGAAATGTGAATCATAGAAATCCTCTGGAATGTTCGGCTGTCTAAAAATGTTTATGCGGTTTCAACGCGATCCAAACCGGTCATCGTTCCCGTGCTGGTGGCGAATTGATCCGTTTCCAAACCCAATTCTTGGAGACAGTTGACGTAGAGGTTTGGTAGCGGATAGTTGTTCTGCCGGTCGAATGCCAGATGTTGGCCGTGACGGAAGCGGCCACCGGCAAAGAGCACCGGCATATTCTTGTTGTCGTGGGCCGACGCATTGCCGAGGTTTGAGGTTAACAAAATCATCGTATGATCCAGCATCGAGCCCGTGTCCTCCGATGTTTCCTTGAGCTTGCGAACGAAAGCGCCCCAGGCGGCCACCTGAGCCGCTTCAATGAGCGCCAGTTGTTCAATCTTGCTGGCATCAAGGCCATGATGACTCAGGGAATGATAGCCTTCCTGCACTCCGGGAAGCGGAATGACTTCGCCTCCGCCGTTGGTATGCAGCGTGATAAAACGTGTGGAATCGGTCTGGAGCGCCAAATACACCACGTCGAGCATCACCTTTTGTCGCAACAGGATGTCTTTTCCATCGAGAGGAGCCGGTGGTTCCGCCTTGATCGCGGGCTTGGGTTTCTGCGCCCAGGCTTCATTGGCCACCAGGCATTGCTCGAGTTCGCGCACGCTCGTGAAGTAGGCGTCGAGTTTTTGCCGGTCGCCGCCACCAACTCGGCTCCGCATGGATTCGGCTTCTCCAGCCACCGTGTCGAGAATGCTACGTCCCTGTTGCAGCCGACGCACATTTCGGGCTTGGGCTTCGGGCGAATCAGGGACGAACAGGCGGTTGAAGAGGCGCAGCGGTGAATCTTCCGCCGAGATCATCGAGCCATTCTCGGTGTACGACGGACTGCTCGTACCTTTCGTATTAAGCACCAGGGAGGGAAAGCGCGTCTGGCCGCCCAGGTGTTTGGCCATATACTGGTCGAGCGAAATCGTATTGCGAAAATTGCCGCCGCCGAATGGCGCTGCCGAAAGAATGCACGCCTCTGCTTTGTGCCCACCACCCACATGCGGATGGGAAACTCCCGAGCAAACGGTGAAGTCATTTTGTAAATCCGCGATCTCCTGGAGATACCGCGGCGGAGCATAGTTGTGTCCCGGCTGCTCCGGGAACAGATACGGGCCATGAAAGCCCAGCGCATTACTGATGGCGACAAAGCGCCGCGGGCTATGGGCAGCGGCACCCGCGAAGGCCGGGGTCATGGCATCGAGCCAGGGCAATGCCAAAGCGACTCCCGCGCTCCGAAGGAGCGTGCGACGCGAGAGGTGTTTTCGAAATGCGAAAGAAACTTCGTTCATCGGAGCAGTTCTACTTATTCAGGAATGAATCGCTGGCAATTACGGCATGGATCAGAGAACGCACGCCATATTCTTGTTTCCGAGTCTTGGCGACGATGTCATCGAGCACTTGCCGATCGGAAAACGAGATGCCTGCGCCGGTGCCATAGGTCATCAGCTTGGCGGCCAGATTACGAGCGATTTTGTCGGCGTCGGATAGCAGGATCTCCTTAAACTCGGCCAGACTTTTGAACGCCCGGCCGTCGGCGGTCGTGTAACTCGGATCCACCTGCGGACCGGGTTGCCATCCACCTTCTTTTCCGTCCTTGCCAGCCTTCGCGGGTTTGAATCCATCCACGGCTGCGCGGTATTCATCTCGCCAGAGGCCGATTACGTCGTAATTCTCTAGGGCAAATCCTGGCGGATCAATTTTTACGTGGCAGGCGGCGCACGTCTCGATCTCACGATGCTTGGCGAGTTGCTCGCGAATCGTCGTCGCCCCGCGGATATCCGGCTCGATGGCGGGCACGTTCGCGGGCACCGGCGGAACGCTCTGACCCATGATCCGGTCCATCATCCAAACGCCCCGGACTACCGGTGAAGTGGTCGTCCCATTCGCGGTCACCTTCAAAATGCTCGCTTGCGTAATCAGGCCGCCCCGCCGGTCCTCCGGCCGAAGCGTCACCTGCCGCATGCCTTCGCCGCCAGGCCAGGGAATGCCGTAATGCCGCGCGAGTCTGCTATTCATGAACCCGAACGAGGAATCGATGACGTTCGTAGCGCTCCGATCGCTGGTCACCAACTCGCGGAAGAAGGCGTGAGTCTCATCGAGCATTGCATACTTCAGCACCTCGTCGAACTCTGGGTACAGCTTCGAATCCGGCGTCGTGGCATCGATCTCCGTCAAGTTTAGCCACTGGTCGGTGAAATTATGAATAAAGGCCTCAGCCTTCGGATCTCCAAGCATTCGTTCAACTTGTTGGTGTAGTATGTTCGCCTCGGTGAGGCGACCGGCGTCGGCTGCGGCACGTAGCTCGTCATCCGGCATCGTGCTCCAGAGAAAGTAACTCAGCCGTTCAGCGAGCGCATGAGCTGGCAGGCGGCCAGGCGATTCATCCATATAGAGAAATCGGGGCGAGGTCAGCACGCCGCGAAAGGCGACTCGCAAGGCATCGAGCAGGCTGGCCCCTCCATCCAGCTCGTGCTCAGCCAGCGCGACGTACGGCGCAGCTTCCGCATCGGTCAGCGGGCGGCGAAATGCGCGCGACGCAAACGCTTGCACTAGCCGGGCCGCGTCGATCTTCGGATTTGCCGAGATTAGTGCGGCGTTACCCCCCGGCGATGCGTCTACCCGAACGCCAGGGAAAAGCAGCTCGCGCAAAGGGGCTGCGTCGGGACCGCGCGAAATTCGTTCCAAACTGATCCATTTGATGGCGACCCCGGGTAACCCGGCGCTTTGCGCTTGCTCAGTTGCGTATTTCGCTCCGAATTTATTTTTCTTATGTGCGGAATCGTGCGGGCGGACCTCCAGGATGTGGCCCGCCTCGATCCATGCCTCGAATTGAACCTCGCGCTGCTCCTCAACTGCCGCGAAGCTGCCGATCCAAAACAGCGTGGGAGCCGCTGCAGCACAAACGCCGCTATGCACGCTACACCAGACTTGCCCGTCCGCTGGCGGATTGACGGCCGAGACGCCCAGCGAGATTCGATACCAGCCGCTCTCACGCACTTTGGTCGGTGGCATGCGTCCGCTAAAGGCCCGTGATGGGGACCAGGAGACGACATCCTTGTGCTCCGGCCTTGGCACCGGTTCTCGTTGTCTCGTGCTGAGCGTCTTCAATTCCGGCCAGCCCAGCTCGGTGCGATGACGCTTCGCAGGTCCCAGAGCTCGTTCCCAGGCAGCATCCAGCGCGATATCTGCCACGTTCAAATACTGGTCGAGCTGAAAGTGCGAGATCTGTTGGGCTGTCGAGACTTTGTCGAATCCGTCTGCGCGCGGATCTTCTTGCAGCAGGTCAATCAATGGCACATCGATGCCAAGTAAATCATGAATTGTCCGTTCGTACTCCAGCCGCGTGAGCCGTCGCGCTGGCACGCGGCCCTCTGCCGCGATTCGCTGGAGATCCGCATTTCTTACTTGCTCGCCAAGCGACGCCAAAAACTTCTGCCATTCCTGCGCCCCAGGCCGCGGCTCACCCTTGGGCGGCATTTCCCCGGCTTGCACTCGGTCATACGCTCGAACCCAGCGAGCTAAGGCTTCGGGCTTTGCCGAATCCAGGGCGAACTGCGTCAAATCGAGCCCGCCCTCGTGAACATCGGCGTCGTGGCATTGATGACAATTCTGCTTGAGAAATGTCTCCACAGCCGGTGGCAGTCCTGCCGTGGCTAGCGGAGGAGTAAATGCCATCAACAGCAGAATAAGCCACGGAACAGTGCATCGCATGCGTAGAGTCTAGCCACCAACTCCATACCTGCCAATCTTCGGGCAATTCACGACCGCGCTTTGATAGAAAGCGTTCAGGGCTGTTTGGGTCAACTCTTGGAAACGGCCCACATTCAGCGTGAAGCCGTAGATTTTGGCGAACTCAACCTCTTTCAAATAGGATTATCAAACCATTGTTTCTTAGCACTCGAGTGCATCGGTCGGCACAACCACCGTGGCCTTTAGCGACGTGGCCGGACGGCACTACTGTGCCCGCTCGTTTCAAATTCCATCGCCCTCTCTTTGTTCGACGAACCAGCCACGTGGCGCTCGGTGTATTGATCGGGAATGGGCTTTGTCAGTCGAGATAGTTCTCGACGCTCGACATTTGCACGTCGCATCGATACTGTAGCAATGGATTCTCATCGTCTGTCTTATTTGACGGTCCCTCAGTCATGTCAGATCGAAGCCGTTATGTCCCTTGGATATATGACTAGCTGCGGAGTCAACCGCCACTCATTACTCCATGAAATTCTTCCTCACCACCACTGCTGCCCGGACTAGCATGAAATCAGTACAGCACCTTCTTTCGCTCGGGTCGGCCGCGCTGTTAGTCTCTCTGGCCGTGCTCCACGCTGCAGAGAGCGGCAAACCGAACATCGTCTTCATTTTCGCGGACGACTGGGGATGGGGCGATCTCTCCTGCCACGGACATCCGTGGCTAAAGACGCCGAACCTCGATCGGCTCGCGAGCGAAGGCATCGACTTTCAACAGTTCAATGTGCTCAATCCCGTTTGCTCGCCGAGTCGCTGTGCCGCGGTGACGGGACATTTCCCCGCGCGCTACAGCATCCATCAACATTTCGCCGCTCCCGCGCAGAACCTCGAGCGCAACATGCCCGACTGGCTCGATCCGAAGGCGCCGACGATCGCGCGTTTCCTGCAGCAGGCCGGTTATCGCACCGGGCACTTCGGCAAGTGGCATCTCACGAGCCGCAACATCCACGGCGCGCCGACGCCCGAAGCCTACGGCTTTGACGAGTTCTCGATCTTCAACGGTGGCGCGGAATTGCCATCAGCCGATTTGCATGCCACGCCGGATAACGCAGTGAAGTTTATTCGCGCCAACAAAGACCGGCCCTTTTTCGTAAATGTTTGGCTGCACGAGAGCCATCTGCCGCATGTGCCGGTAAAGGAGTCGCTGGAAAAGTGGCAGGAACTCGACGAGCAGAAGCGTGTCTACGCAGCCGTCATCACCGACGGTGACAATGCCGTGGGCCGAGTGCTCGACGCACTCAAAGCCACTGGCGTGGAACAGAACACCATCGTGCTTTTCTCCAGCGACAACGGCCCCGAATCCACGGGCAACATGCCGGAACAAAACTTGCGAGATACAGATGTTGGCTCGGTTGGCTTTGGAGGTTATTACAGCGTAGGTTCGACGAGTGGTCTGCGCGGGCGCAAGCGGAGCCTTTTCGAAGGCGGGGTACGTGTGCCGTTCATCGTTCGTTGGCCCGGTCATACGCCGGCTGGAGCGAAGAATGACTCGACAGTTTTCACTGCTGTCGATCTGTTGCCGACTCTTTGTGCCGCGGCCGGCGTCAAGCTGCCCTTGGCGTATCACGGTGACGGTGAAAATCTGCTCGCGGCCCTCAACGGCCAACCGGCCGTTCGTACTCGCCCCATCTTCTGGCAGTGGCAGGGCAAAATGGCGGAGCCCGACTGGTGGCCCCGTCTCGCCGTGCGTGAGGGCGAATGGAAACTCGCACTCACGGACGACGCAAAACGCGTCGAGTTACACCGTCTCAACGCCGATCGCGGCGAATCCGCCGACGCGGCGCCGGATCATCCCGACATCGTCAACCGGCTCACGAAGCTCGTGCTTGATTGGAAAATCACACTCCCCGCGAAACCCGACCCATTATGCATCAGCACGACCGACCGCTCAGACAGCAAGGGCAATTCCAACAAACGTCGGAAAGCGGCGGCGACACCCGAGCAGCCCGCAAAGAAAGCAACGCCCGACCGCGCCCGAGCTTTCGAGCGGATGGATTTAAACAAAGACGGTTTGCTCACGCTTGACGAATATCAAGCGGGCCTGAAAAGCGGAAAGAACTTGGAGCAGCGTTTTAAGAACTTCGACAAAAACAACGACGGTAAACTGACACCCAAAGAGTTTGCCACGCCCGATGGTGAATGATCATCAGCAGCAGCCAAATGTGACTTAGCGTTTCGCCTCGTAGCTCCTGGCGCTTTGTGGTGAATTGAAACTTGGGCCACCAATTCAAAACTACATAGCTTTTTTGGTCGCCTCGGTCGGCCGCTTTCAGAATGACGAACAGGGGTCTATTCACATCCTTCCAATGAATTCCTGGGCGCCGTTGGTTCCTCGAAGTGCGGCTCGTTGCAACATCGCGGCAGCGAAGGGCGAAACCCACGGCGGGCAAGAACGATCGAATCGCCGTTGTCTACTTTGCCCCGAACGAAGTGACGACGGCGACGCTTAGCGGCATGAGCTCGTTCGGCAGTTTCAGGCCGCGGGCACGGCTTATAACAACGCCGAAGCGAACTCTCAGAAGGTGCGCTCGGCCTGCTTCCACAGCTTGTGATCGAGAATTCGTCGGAGGCGCGGTGCAATGCCTCACAAGCTGACCCCAGCTGGAGCGTCGGAGTGTTTTGTATTGCAGGTTATGTGGTCGTCTCAGTTTATAAAGCATATTGTTCATAAGAATACTGCAAAATGATGCTAACCCTTGACGGCTATTGGGTTATCGAATTAGCATCGTAGCCAAGTCGCCGACATCTCGGAATCATTTATTGCGAACATTCGGCGCGGTCGCATTATTTTGTCTAATCGGCATGAAGGCGCTGGTGTTTCACTGCTGCGCCCGATAGCTGAAATGGCGAGGAGACACGTGCTGTGATGAACGTAGGCATTACTATTTCCAAGGAACACCCAACCGTTGGGACTCGATCAAACGCCTCGCTAGCGCGCCAACTTCGCCGGAGGCGCGGCCGGAAGCACTACCGGCCGCAACTGGAGCAGCTTGAAGACCGCCGCTTGCTGGCGGTCATCACGCCCGTTTCATTCACGGCCGGCGACCACGAGGTCAACCATCTCTCGCTGACCGCCGATGCCGACTGGCTGACTTACAACGAAGACGTTCCGCATGGCACCATTTATCTTGGGGCGTTCAATCCTGATTTTTTGAAGAGCCTGCAGGTCACGTTTACCGGGAACACGAACGACCACCTCACCGAGATGCCCATCACGGGAGATATAGAGGGACTTGTCGCTGGTCTGGAAGAACTGGAAGTTGAGGCCCCGCTTGGCGTTGGCGTTGCGGAGGGTGAACTTGAACTGGACCTTACCGCCTCCCTCACAGCGAACGGCCATTTGGTTCTTGCCGAACCGAACGGAGATCTTGCCGATGAGACGTCACAAGTCGATGTTTCGTTCTCCCTTCTGGACGCGATCCGGCGCTTGCCAGACGGCACGGCGATCGTGCCGCTCAGCGCGGCTTCCGTCGCGCAGATCCTTGCCATCCCGACCGAAATCGCGTCCGATTACACGGCCAAAGCCGCACTAGGAGCAGGCCCTGACTTAGTCTCCTTGGCCGCTTTGGAAGCGATCTTGGCAGGCCTGGGAATCGGGGGCGCCATCGCAGCCAGTTCTGGCGACGTGACCGTGGACGTGGGCGACCAGGACGACACCGTCGATCTGTCCACCTTCGTCCACAATGCCACGATCCTCCTCGGCGATGGCAACGATTCGGTGACTTTGGGCCTGGGCAACGACACCGCCCAAGGTGGCAACGGTGACGATACCTTCATTTTGATTCCCACCGGCACCACGACTACGAAGACGCTCAACGGCGGCAATGGCGCCGACATGATTCAAATTGATGGAACGCCAGGTGACGACATTTTCACATTCGCAATGGGCGGCGTCGGCAACAAGGACCTGATTATTAAGGTCAGCGGCGACGGTCCCGGCACCCCGGTCAGCACGTCGATAATCCCCGACTTCGCCAACCAAAGCATCGAGCAGATCGTCGTCACGGGGGATTTTGGCGACGACAAGTTCATCGTCGACGATAGCCACGGCGCGATTCCCACCCGCCTGACGTTTCAAGCCGGCGGCGGAGAGGACTCCTTGCAATTAGTGGGCGACCCTGGCGCGAACGGTTTCAGCGTTAAATCGGAAAATCTGGACTTCGGCTCCGTTCCGACGTTCGGCGGGATTCACAATCTAGTGATGCAGGACGCCGCCGGAAACGACGTGACGCAAACCATCATCTACGACGGCTTCGACCTGAACTCGGAATTCATCGAAGACTCGATTCCTGGACCGCTGCAAATTCAATCGAACTACTCGTCCTCCACGGTTCTCATTGGCGGGAGCACGGAAAGTACCGACCCTGACAATCCCGACTTCGCGTCCATCGCGGTCGGTGTTTACGGACCGATCAAGTTCAAAAACAAGACGAAGCTGGTCTATAACGGGGGGATTGCGGGCGACGGCATCACCATCGATGCGGAGGCACTCTCCAAATCGAATCCCACTCTGACCTCGTTCATTGTGAATTGCGGCGCCGGGGATGACTCCGTCGATATAACGACTGAACCTGGCCCGAACCTGAACATCATCGTCAATGGCAACGGTGGCGACGACGCCCTCTCGGGCGATGTCGAGTTGCACGGCGGCGACGGCGATGACATCCTGACCGGCGGCGACGGCGACAACCTGCTCGATGGTGGCCCAGGAGACGATCAGTTCGACGGTGGCGGCGGCGCCGACACCTATCTCGGCGGGGACGGCTTCGACACAATCCTGATCTCCGGTGATCAGAAAAACAATCAGATCTCCGTCTCACAAACCTCAGCCACCCTCCTGGCTCGTACCGTCGATGGCGTGAGCAAGACCGACTCAATGCCAAACCAGGACTTGGAAGACGTCCGCATCGATGCGGGCGCTGGCGACGATTTCATCAACGTCCAGGTGGCGGATTCTCTGGAAGCGACTCCCGACACAAGCCTGCGCTTCGACGTCGATGGCGACGGCGGCAATGACCGCCTGATCGTTCAGGACCTCGGCCTGGGCGATTTCGACATCCTGCGGCCAGGCGCCGACAACCACTCCGGCTCGGTGACCATCGGCTCCTTCCAACCGGTTATCTACCAAGACATCCAGCGACTCGACATCACGCCCATCGACTCGGTGAGCGGTGGGACCGGGACAGATGGCCTTGGCCGCCTGAAAGTTTTTCATCCCGATCCTTTCGAATACAACGATACACGCTTGACAGCCGGCCAGTTGCAGCGAGTTGGCCAGTCATCGACCAGCCCCACAATCGATCCAGGTGCCGTGACAACCCCGTTCGCCGTCAACGGCGACGAAGACTGGTACGAATTCCGTCCCGCGGGAACCGGCACGTTCCAAGTGAAGATTCTCTTCGACAAGCTGGCGACGCTCGACAATGGTCGGCCGGGCCTGCCCGGCAGCGGCGATCTGAATCTGGACATTTACGACGCTAACGGCACACTTATCACCAGCGGCGTTGCGGCTTCCGGCGGCAAGGCCGCTGTCTTTGGGGCAACCAACGATCCCGCCTTTCCACAGTTCAATCGGATTTACGTCCGAGTTCGCGGTGCAACGCCAACGTCGATCAATCTCTATGATTTCGACAATATCGCCGGCCTGGTCTCAGGCAATCCGGGTAGTGGTGTAAGCAACGTTGATACATTCGGCCCGCAAGTGACGAACGTGCAGATTACCGGCAGCCCGGCCTACAATCTTTTCGGGCAAAAGCCGGGCGACGCCGCGCAGGGACCGACCCCCGCAGTCCGCAGCGTTACCATCAGCCTGCAGGACTTGCCAAATCGGGCTCCAGGATACCTGTACAACGCGCTCGATCCGGCCTCGGCAACCGCGGACGGCAACTACGTCCTCAAGGGAGACAACAGCGGGATCATTCCGATTCAGCAGATCATTCTGGTCAACAATCCGCCGGTGCTGGGCCAAACGCCTACGGCCACGGTGCAACTCGTCTTTGCCTCTCCCTTGCCAGACGATCGATTTACGCTCACAGTCAACGACAACCTTACCGACCCGGCCAATAACAAGCTCGACGGCGAGAGTAATGCCGCCGAACCCAACGGCGGACCGAGCTTCCCCAGTGGGGACGGCCATGCCGGCGGTAATTTTATCAGCCGCTTCACGGTCGATAGTCGCCCGGAAATCGGCAATTATTCTGCCGGTAGCGCGTTCATCGACATTAACGGCAATGATGTTATCGACCCGCAAGGCAACGCCGCCGATGCCACCAACCGCGACCTCACGTTCCAGATCGGCACCGTTTCCGACGCCCTTTTCGCCGGCAAGTTTGAACCAGCCGCCGGCGCTGGCGTCAACGACAACGACGGGTTCGACAAGCTCGGTGCCTACGGCTATGACAACGTCGCGAAAAAGTATCGCTTCCTGCTCGATTTCAACCACGATGGAATCGGCGATCTGCGGGTCGTCAGCGCCTTCCAGGTCAACGGAACGCCCGTGGCCGGCAATTTTGCTCCCGGACACAACGGCGATGAAATTGGCCTCTTCGACGGCAAGAACTGGTATCTCGACAACGTCGGCGACAACCAGTTGCACGTGAAGATCCCCAGCAACATGCGCGGCCAGCCGATCGTCGGCGATTTTAACGGCGACGGC